>JASBRR010000053.1 GCA_030149435.1 Simkaniaceae bacterium | reverse complement strand
CTGCAGCGGTTGCTAGGGCGGCCCCACACAGACTTAGGGTTGTTAGGGTGGGCTTTGCCCCTTCCATTGAAAACGGGAAGGGATGCGTCCGGTCATTGGCAATTGGATGGGTCATAAATGTAAGAAAAATTTTGTTTTTTTTGCAATTATCCTAGACTAACGCTCTTTTTTGTTAAAGTTTTCGAGATCAAATAACAATGGCCCTGTCTGAAAATGGATGAGCTGGTCAATTTTTCAGGAAATCATAGATTTTTCGAACAGGCCCAGAAGAGTGTTTGAATCAAAACTGGTTCCAAAATATATATGAGAAGCCTCAGAAATCGCTGAGGAATAGAGGAAGGATTACAATAATAATCGTCCTCATAGCTCACTAGGATATCTGACGCCAAGGGAATATCTTAGGATGTGACATGCTCCCCAAAAACTGGTCCACGATAAATGCGAAAAGTCTATTTATGAATGGGCGAAAAATGGGGGCAGGTCACCCATAAAGGGACTACTCTCGAAAGTCCATTCTCACAGCGTTTGCTCATTTTTTGGCAAAATCTGCAAAAAGCGACCCCATAAACTACGTTTCTTTACCCAGTCTAACTGCGATGGTGTCAGCTTATGTCTGTTTGCAAAAAATATGTTTACAGCCTAACTTGTATCTAAATGTTTCAATTTTGGAGTTGAGCGATGCGTCACGTTAAAATCTTTTTTTTCTTAGTACTTATGCCCCTCACCCTATTTGCTCAAGGAAAGGGCACCAGTCCAATGCAAAAAGTGGATCAGTGGTTCGAAGAGGAAAAAGAAAAAACGGAGAAAGGGTTTCACAAATTTGCAACGCTTGCCACTGTCGCTCCAAACCAGCAGCCAAGCACGCGAATGATCGAGCTGACGAGTGTTTCTGAAGAGAGCGGTTGCCACTTTTTTACCCACCGTGCAACACAGAAAGTAGAGCATTTTTCACAAAACCCCCGCGCCGCTTTAAACATTTGGCTACCAATGACACTAAGACAAATAAGTCTGACAGGAACCGTTGCAGAAATTTCTCAAAATGAAGCAGAAGCAGCATGGAAACGCATGCCTAGATTTATGAAGATCACCTTTTTGGCATCAGATCACAAGGGGAGCATTGAGTCGCACATCGAACTCCATGTAAAAAAAGCACAGCTTGAGGCTGAGCTCAAAAGTGATATCCCTATGCCTGAAGCGTTTGTTGGGTATCGATTTACTCCAGATAATGTCACGTTTTACGCGATACAACACCAAGATTTCCCCGTAAAAGAGGTCGTTGCCTTTGCCGATGATGGATGGACATCGTCACTAAAACAACCTTAGTGGTATTAAGAGGATCTTGCATTTTTCATCCTTAAGGTATATGCAAAGAAACGATGCAAGTCTCAAAAAAAGGCAGTCCAATCAAAAAGCAAAAAGTACTCTTAACAGGCACTAGATCTCTCTTTGCGCTCGATCTAGCAAGGCGACTTAATGAGCAAGGGCACTTAGTTTATACTGCCGAGACATCCCATTTTCATGTCTGCCGTTTTTCGAATGCTTGTACAAAAAACTTCATCGTTCCTAGTCCCCGCTTTGAGACAGACAGCTATATTGAGGCTCTAATAAGAATTGTGAATGAGGAGGGAATTGACTCGTTGATCCCCTCTTGGGAAGAGATTTTTACAATCGCTCAAGCAAAGAAGCGCTTTCCAGAAAAATGTCAGGTGATTTGCGCTTCTTACGATACGCTGGATATTCTCCATAATAAATGGAGGTTCAATCAAAAAATCGCAGAGCAAGGGTTTGATACTCCTCAGTCATTCTTGATCCAAACGCAGGAAGACTTGCAAAAGTTAGATTTAAAGAGGCCCTATATCTTGAAGCTTTGTTACTCCCGCGCTGCGCAAAAAGTCTATAAAGTTCAAGAAAATGATCCTCTCCCCAATATTGAGGTGAGTCCTAAACAGCCTTGGATTGCTCAACAGTGGATCGAGGGGAAGAAGTATTGCTCCTACAGCATTGCATCAAAAGGGAGGTTAACGGCACATTCCGTTTATCCTTTGCAGTTTTCAATTGATAACAGCTCTTGCCTTAACTTTGAAGCTATTGAACACAAGCCTATTCACAAGTGGATAGAACAGCTTGTAAAGAGCTTGAACTTCACAGGGCAAGTTGCTTTTGACTTCATCGAAACAGCTGATGGAAAACTCTATGCAATTGAATGCAACCCAAGAGGCACAAGTGGCATCCACCTTTTCCAAAAAGCTGAAGGTCTATCCAATGCTTTTTTTGACTTCAGCCCTCAGATGATTACACCTCAAGTTGGATACTCCAAGCAGCTCGCTATCGGTATGATGCTCTATGGATGGAAGGGGCAAAAACTTTCTCGCTTTCTAAAAACGTTGTTTTCGGTCAAAGATGTGGTCTTCTCTTTTAGTGACCTCAAGCCCTTTTTCTATCAAGCTATTCTCTTTATGGTATACTTCTTTAAAAGCTTAAAAATGCGCTGTAATTTCATCACGATGTTTACCTTTGATACCGATTGGAACGGGGATGAGCAGCTTGTTTGCAAGCATAACTTATAAAGTGACTTTCTTAAACAGGCAACTACGTTTCTATGCTCAGTCTAACTGCGATGGTGTCAGCTATGATGTGACAATTTATTTTTTGATTTTAACTTGCAGTCTAGATAAGCTTTTCTATGCAATTCACAGCAAAAATGGAGGAAGAGCCATGTTGGTCGCAAAAAAGAGCAGACCCAAAGGGTACGGCCTTCTATAAAGCCTTCGATACAGAAAGTCACTAGCTTACTTAAAGCTGACATTGAGCAGTTAGAGTGAGAAAAGAAATGTAGTTTATTCATTTCCAGTGGATTATAAAAAGCGCAGCTATGTTAGTTAAACATAGCGAGCATTTTTTAATTCTCTGGTAATTAATAGGATGCGTTAATTTTCCACG
>JASBRR010000052.1 GCA_030149435.1 Simkaniaceae bacterium | reverse complement strand
CGTGGAAAATTAACGCATCCTATTAATTACCAGAGAATTAAAAAATGCTCGCTATGTTTAACTAACATAGCTGCGCTTTTTATAATCCACTGGAAATGAATAAACTACATTTCTTTTCTCACTCTAACTGCTCAATGTCAGTTAAAACTGCCTTTGAAAATACTAAGAATGAAGTTTTACTTCAAGAATAATCCCCTGTTACATTAGCCTTAAATTTTAAGTTTTATTGAATAGGCACATAGGAAAAAATGGTACTAGAACGCAAAGAAGTCAAAGAAAAAGACAAATGGAATGTCGAGGCGCTGTATGCTGATTTATCAGCTTGGGAGAAGGACTTTGCTCACCTTGCTGAAGAGAAGCAAGAGGGGGTGCGTTATCCGACAATTAAATCTTTTAAAGGTAAGCTGCAGAATGATTCTTCGACTCTTTTAGCTCTTATCAAGGAAGTTTTTCGCATCGAAAGGCTTCTCACTAAGCTCTATACCTATGCCCACTTGCGCCACGATGAAGATGTGACAAATGATCAATTTAAAAACGCTTATGACAGGATTACACTTCTCTATCACGAGTTTTCACAGGAAGTCTCTTGGATTGACCCAGAGATTCTGCAGATGCCAAAGGAGAAGTTTGAGGCATACCTAATTGACCCTCTTCTTGAGGAGTATTGGATCTACTTGAAAAAGATTTTTGTCCTGAAGCCCTACACCCTAGAAATGAAGCAAGAACAGATGCTTGCGCTCTCGAGCCAAGCGCTTCAGTGTCCTGAAAGAGCTTTTGGAGTTTTGAATAATGCTGATCTTTCATTTCCCAAGATTGCAGATGGAAAGGGGGCTGAAAAGGAGTTGACTCATGGGACTTATGCACTCTACTTACAATCGAATGACCGCGAACTCAGAAAAAATGCGTTTGAAGGAATTCACGGAAGCTATTTGAAGTTTGAAAACACATTATCTGAGCTGATCAACGGACAGGTTCAAAAACACTTATTCATTTCAAGAGCTCGCAACTATCCTTCATGTTTGCACGCTGCCCTGACTGTCCATCAGGTTGATACAAAGGTGTATCATAACCTGATCGATACGGTGCGCTCAAACATCTCTGTATTGCATCGCTATATGACACTTAGACGCGAGAGGCTCAAAGTCGATAAGCTTCAGCCCTATGATCTCCATGTCTCCCTTGTACCTCAGTTTGAACGAAGGTACTCCTATGAAGAGGCTGAAAAAATGGTTATCGAATCGGTCGCACCGCTTGGAGAGGAGTATCAAACGATATTAAGAAAGGGACTCACAGAAGATCGTTGGGTCGATCGCTTTGAGAATGCGCGGAAGCGATCGGGAGCTTACTCGAGTGGGTGCTACGATAGCTACCCCTTTATCCTAATGAACTTCCAGGGAACGCTGAGAGACTTGATGACTCTTACACATGAAGCAGGGCATAGTATGCATTCCTATTACAGTCGTCATGGACAGCCCTACCACTATGCGAGCTACCCCATTTTTGTCGCTGAAGTTGCCTCGACATTTAACGAAGAGCTTCTATTTCGATACCTACTCGAGCGCGCGAAGACTCCGGAGGAAAAAGCCTACTTGATCAATCAGAAAATTGATGATATTCGCTCGACTCTCTTCAGACAAACTCAATTTGCTGAGTTTGAGCTAACGCTCCATGAAATGGCTGAAGCGGGTATCCCTATGAATCCAAGTACGATCAAAGCAGCTTATGCTGAGCTCAATCAAGACTATTATGGCCCTGCTCTTGAGAAGGCTGAGCTGACTTCTGTTGAATGTCTGAGGATTCCGCACTTTTACTATAATTTCTATGTGTACCAATATGCAACGGGAATCAGCGCTGCATATGCCTTGGTCGAACACTTATTAAAAAATGGCGATAAAGCGCGGAAAGACTACTTGCAGTTTCTCTCCTCAGGTTCGAGTGACTATCCGATTGAGCTTTTGAAAGTGGCTGGTGTTGATATGAGAGAGTCATCTCCCATTCAAGTCCTTATTGATCGGTTTGCAGCTCTTGTTGATGAATTAGATATGCTTAAATAACGAATTAGAATAACGAATTACTTGCTAAAAAAAGAGAGTAAGAGTATTCAATAGCATACCTGACTTTTTTGGTAGTTCGATGGAAGGTTATAGAAAGGTGAGAAAATCTTTTGTTATCATGAATGATAAGGGCTTGCATACAAGGCCAGCAACAGAGCTTGTTAGATGTGCTCAAGTCTTTAAATCTCAAATCTCTTTGGATTACCATGGCATGAGCGTGAACGCAAAATCCCTGTTGGAGATTTTGATGCTCGCTGCAGCTCAGGGTGCGAAGATTGAAGTTGAGGCTGAAGGGAGAGATGCAGAGGATGCAGTGAATGCGATCCTAAATCTTGCTGAAAACAAGTTCAACATCCACTACTAGCTAACTGCTCAATGTCAGTTTTAAGATTTCCTCTAGAATATTCATCCCTATAAGCAACCCCACATACTGTTTGGAGATGTTTGTTCCCAAGACTCGATTTGCAACTTGAGAAATGACATACATGGAAAGGCTCATCGCAAATAATTGAAAGACATAGACTTGATGTTTGCTTAACTTCGTTTCTGGTTGAATCAAGTAAGCTGTCCCTCGATTGATGGCTTCTAGGATGAGAGTTTGTGCTGCTCCAATGGCAAGTGATGAGGGGAGATTTGGGGCCTCAGTTCCAATAAGGCGTTCTGAGAGCTTTCCTCGATTGAATAGGTAATTGCATACGGCAAATGCCGCGCTGCTCCCTGCGATATCCTTTACTAGTGCTTGCGTCATATCCACTTCCCTTCTTTTTTCGAAAATAATACCACAAATTTATTTATTAAAAAAACGAACTAATTTTTTTAATTTAAGGCACTGCTTTCGAAAGTCCCTTTAAAAAAGTAATTTACTTTCTGTGTTCGATTTGGCCAGAGGATCTTGCGATCAGAATTTGACCTGCGAGATTAAAGAAGTAGCCTGTCTCAATCACTCCGGGGATCTGGATGATGCGAAAGTGATCCTCTTCGGGGTTGTCTCGAGTATTTTCAAAGTGAATGTCATAGATATAGTTGCCATTATCGGTGACATAGAGACCATCTTTTTCTAAAGCGCGGAGTTCTCCGCGAAACCCCAGCATGTTGATCTTATTGATGGTTGCTACGTGTGCAAAAGGGAGAATCTCTACGGGAAGGGGATGAGTCCCAAGTTTTTCGACTACTTTAGATTCGTCGACGATAACAATCATCTCTTTGCTCGAGTTTGCTAAGATTTTTTCCCGAAGCAGTGCGCCGCCTCCCCCTTTAATCAGCCGCTTTTCGGAATCGACCTCATCAGCTCCATCTACAGTGATATCGATAGATTTAATGGAGTTGATATCGATTAAAGGGATGCCACCAGCCTTTGCTTGTTCATAAGATCGATCAGAGCTTGAGACAGCCTGGATTTTTAGTCCTTTCTTACAGAGCTTAGTCAATTCATTGATGAAGTAGTAGACCGTAGAGCCCGTGCCGATACCGACAATCATTCCATCTTTAATAAAGTGAGCTGCTTGCTCTCCTGCCTGCTTTTTTAGTAGTTCTAAGTCCATAGCCTTATCTTGAGATAACTTTTTTTTCATGACAAGGGTTTCTTGACTTTACTGATCATTTTTGGTAGTTATGAAGGGAAATTTACATAGATATGGGTTGAACAATGGGAGAGAGTCTCGCTCAAGAGAGCAAAAAAACGATCAAAACACGAGAGAAGCTGAAAAAGCGTCTCGAGTCTTTAGATCGAGACATTACAGATCAAGCATTAAAGCGTAAGTCTGTAGAAATTCACCGTTGGATCGCTCGCCATGCAGAGGATCGTGTTCCACTCAAAGCAAAGTCTATCGCACTCTTCGATGAGAATCAGCATGCAGCGAAACTAAGCATTCGCGTTTCGAATCTCGCCACCTCTCTTCAAAATGACCTTTAAGGAACTCAGTAAATCTTGGTGACTTAAAGTTTATTCATTCCCAGTTGATTATGGGCCTGCTCTCGAAAGTCCATTCCCACATCTTTTGCGCTTTTTTTGGCAAAATCAAAATATTTGCAAATCTCCTATACGTGAGGTTATGTAGATTTTCAACTCTTTCGATTGTACCTAAAAACCCTTGCAAAATCTGTAGAAAGCGACTTTCGAGAGCAGGCCCATGAAGACGAATGCATTCTGGTTTTTTGAAGGAGCCTACGTTAAGCCATAAGAGGTTGGATTGAAATTCCTTGAATTGTTATACTGCTAGCCTATGGATAATGTCATTCGGTTTCTTGAAAAGAGGAAGTTCATTAACGCAAAGACGTCTGATGAACTGATAAAAGCAGCAGATAAGCCCCTTAAGTTATACATTGGTTTTGATCCCACAGCAGATAGCCTGCATTTGGGTAATTTGGTTGGAGTTGTTGCCCTTTGTTGGTTTCAGCAGTTTGGCCATACTCCCGCGGTTCTTTTAGGGGGAGGAACAGGTAAGATTGGGGATCCTTCAGGCAAAAGTGTGGAGCGCCCTCTACTTGAAAAAGAGATTCTTAATAATAATGTCGCCTCTTTAAAAGCGCAGTTCCAGCGCTTGCTTGGAAATAAGTGCCAGTTTTTTGATAATGATGATTGGCTCTCTTCCTACTCCCTGATTGACTTTTTGAGAAATGTTGGAAAGTACTTTCGCCTAGGACCGATGCTCGCAAAGGAAAGTGTGCGCGCCCGTCTCAACTCTGAAGAGGGGATCAGCTTTACAGAGTTTTCCTACCAAGTTTTGCAAGGCTTTGACTTTTACCACCTCTATCAGAAGGAGGGTGTAGGACTGCAAATTGGGGGGAGTGATCAATGGGGCAATATTACTGCCGGTATTGAACTCACGCGAAAGCTCACCGGAAAAACCATTTATGGGTTGACCTACCCACTCCTCACTAGAAGTGATGGCACAAAATTTGGAAAGAGTGAAGGGGGGGCGATTTGGCTCGATCCTGAAAAAACATCTCCTTACCAGTTTTACCAATACCTTTTCCGCGTAAGTGATGAAGATGTGATGACACTGATGCGTATGTTGACGTTTATGGAAATCGAAGAAATTGAAGCCATTGAAGAGGGCTTTAAAACTGGAAGTTTTACTCCTAACGCTGCCCAAAAACGTCTTGCCGAAGAAGTAACCCGTTTCGTACATGGAAGTGAGGGGTTAGAGATGGTACTCCGAGTGACCGATGCGCTCTCTCCTGGATCTCGTGCAACACTTGATCCACAGATCTTGCGGGAGCTCGCTAAGCATATGCCCAATGTGACTTTACCTAAAAGCGATGTTCTAAATCACAAATATAGCGATGTTGTTGTGCGCTCGGGTCTATGTTCAAGTAAAGGAGAGGCGTCCCGGCTGATCAAAAATGGAGGGGCTTATCTAAATAATGATAAAATCGTAGACCCCACTTTTTCAATCGAGTCTCACCAATTAATTGGTGGACAGTTTCTCTTGCTCGGCTCTGGAAAAAAGAAAAAAGTGCTGTTGAAGGTGAGTGAATAATTCACCTCTTTTTGCTTATTTACGAAAATAACAAAAAGGACTTGCCTGAAAATCAGTAAGATAGAACAATGACTCTTAAATTTAAATAGCGCTCAGTTTATCTTTTTGATTGAAAGAAAAGCGCAAATCATGAGAAGAGAAATTTAATCTCTCGCTAAAAAAAAATTAAAGGAGTCAGGTGATATGGGAACAGTCACAAAAAAGCAGCTCATCAATGAGATTTCTCAGAGAAAAAGCATGCACCCCAACGAAGTTCGTCTTGTTGTACAATCATTTCTAGATTGTATGACAGAGTATCTTTCTGAAGGCGATCGCCTTGAGTTTCGCGACTTTGGAGTCTTTGAGGTGGTAAGAAGAAAGCAAAAAATCGGAAGAAATCCAAAGAATGCTGATGTTCCTATTGTTATCCCTGAAAGAAAAGCTGTTAAGTTTACTCCAGGCAAAAAAATGAAAGGCCTTGTTGAAAAAGGGACTTACGTTGAAGAAAGCCATGGAGCGGCACTCTAACTGCGATGGTGTCAGCCAAAGAGTTCAAGGTTATTAGGAATTAATTATGAACGGCCTCATCACTTTTTATCGGCATCTCCTCACAAATGCAGATGACCGAGATGAAAAGTGTAAAGCTATCGCAGCTTGCCTCGCTAAATCCCCTTTTGATGAGGCCGTCATTGTCACGATTCTAAGTGACTTAAAGCAATTTGTCATTAATACACCGCAAGACTACCTTTCTGCGATTAGAAGACTGCTGATCGCTAAGATCCTTCACCGTTTTCACGAAAAGGCTTCAATTGAAATAGAGTCCCAGATTCGATCGATCTCTCAGCAAATCTCAAGAGCGAGTTATTGGGATGAATTTCAACTTGGCTTTGCTTATTCTAAACTTTTTACCTCACTGTTAGGAGAAGAAATAGGTGCAATTGAGGTCAAGCAATTGGTTCATGGAGGAACATTGACCGAAGGGGGCTCGCATGCGTTAGATGGTCAGGTATTTGAACCGCAGTTTACAGCTGAACTCGCTCTTTGTTGGATCGTTTTGGGCTGGAGAGAAAAGAATGATGACCTCTTAGACGCAGGACTCAAAAGCGCTGATTTTTTAACTCGCCTTTGTGATCAAGCTGGAACGCCCTTTACGGGCTTATGGCTCCTAGAAGGAACCTTTAGCCACCGAATGTTACACTCAGTCTATTCACTTCTGTTTAGCGTTGCAGAGCAGTTTGAGGCAAAGACTGAATTTTCAAAGCTTCAAGTCACATTGCTTGAGCAATTAAAGCAGCAGAGCATTTCTACAAGCCTAGGGGAAGAGCTTCTGTTTCCTCTTATCGCTTTCCTCGTCCAGGAAGAGGGGTTACAGCCTCGACATGTAGAGCTTGATCGCCGCACACCTTTTGAAGGGACAGACCGGTCGCTAGGCTTCCTGCGTTATGATTCTGAGGATATGAGTTTGGCTTGCTGTGCTAGCGGGGTCAATACGGGGTTAGGAGCGCTTCACAAAAAGAAAGTCAAGGTGGCATCATTTGGCCCCCATTTTTATCCACTGGCTGACTCTGATCGATATGGCCTTTTCCGGACGAGCAATGGTTCTCAAGATGGCTTTAAAGACCTCAAGCTAGAGGTCAAAGAAGAGGGGAGTCTGTTTTCTGGTTGGTCGCGCTTGATTTCGCCGCTACCTGCTATGGTAGCAAATCAAAATTTTACCTTGGCAATTCCTGGAGACCATTGGATTTTTTTTGATATTAAAGCATCTGCGAATCAGACTGAACTCGATATCGCAATGTCAAAGTGTGATCCAGCGCACCCCCTTGCATTTACATTTTTTGTGCATGCTAACGAAGCGAGGATCGAAGGAGAAGCGCCTTTTATGCCTAGGTCTCTCAGACAGTATCAGGGAGAGAGCTGTTCTATTTCTTTTCGGACTGATGATGAGACACTTATGATTGAGCCAGAGTTTCAGGACAAGGAAATGTTGATCATTCCACTAGCCGGTAAAAACCACTTTTGGGGAGCGGACTTTCTCATTGCTTTCCCGATTCAAGAAAAGTTGTTACACCACCGCTGGAGTCTTTACTAACGAACCTTGCAAAAGAAATCGTTTTGATCGATAATTTCATTTAGACTTACAAGTAAAACATTTATTTTTTTGAGGAGTGCCTTGTGTCCGCACCAAAAAAAATTCTCATAGGATCCCTTTGCCTATTTGCTCTGATAGGGACAGTTGGGTATTTCAAGAAAAATCGCGAAAACCGAAAAGAGCGCATGAGCTCTGCTGAAGTCGTCAATCACGAAGAGGTGAGTGAGGCTAGCAGTCAGGCGGGGACTTACTTACAACCTGTCAAAGATTCCTTAAGTGAGCAGAATGTGGATCAAGTTTGGAGGCTATTTACGACAGGCCGGAATAAGCTTCCCATCGTTGAAACTCTCAAATATCACAGTCGAGTCTCTTGGCTTAAGGGGAGGCCAGCTTGGATTACCGATTATGCTTCGCACCATGCAACTTCTCGCCACTTTATTGCGCGCAGCCTAAATGGCAAGGAAGATTACTTCACACAGAAGATTGCGACAGGGGATAGATTCAATGTTCTAAGAAATGATATCAATTTGCAGTTTCATCTTGTTGTCGATCTTTCTCGATGCAAGATGTGGTTTTACTACTATGATCAAGATGCAAATGAGCGGGTTCTTTTGAAGACATATCAAGTGGGACTCGGGCGGTTTGATCAAAGAGCTCAGTCAGGGCTTCTCACACCTAAAGGACAATTTACTCTTGGAGACAAAGTGGCGACTTATAAGCCTGGAGTTATGGGCTACTTCCAAGGAAGTCAGGTCGAAATGATTCAGGTTTTCGGCACGCGTTGGATCCCTTTCCAGGAAAATAGTGATACAGTTGATGGAGACAATCCTCAAGGGTATGGAATGCACGGCGTGCCATGGCTACCTGAAGAATCTACAGGAGATTATAAAGAGTGTGACGAAGTGATCGGTCAATATGCAAGTGATGGGTGCATTCGACTCCGTCAGGCTGATATTGAAGAGCTCTATGCAATATTAATCACAAAGCCTACAACCGTTAGCATTGTTGCTGATTTTAAAGATGCGCAGCTTCCAGGTGTAGAAGTAGAGAAGTAAGACCATGGCGAAAAAAACAGTAAAAAGACCTTTTGGAGGGGCTAAATAATGTTAGATCATGAAAAGCAGATTCACGACTATGAGCAAACAATTAAGGAGCTCAAAAAGCAAAACACGGAAAGTGGCATTTGGAGTGACGAAGAGATTGTTAAGCTTGAGAAAAAGTTGGAAGAGCTCAAGAAAAAGGTTTACTCAGAGCTGACTCCTTGGGATCGCGTCATGATTTGTCGTCATGGTGATCGCCCTCGCTCTGTGGACTACATTAAAAACATCTGTGATGACTTCACTGAAATTTTTGGTGATCGTCTTTTTAGAGATGATCATGCCATTGTTGCAGGTCTTGGAACGATTGG
Source organism: Simkaniaceae bacterium (assembly GCA_030149435.1). Taxonomy (GTDB): domain Bacteria; phylum Chlamydiota; class Chlamydiia; order Chlamydiales; family Simkaniaceae; genus JASBRR01. Next base: position 16,280 of record JASBRR010000052.1, on the reverse strand, counting down.
TGGTGAGAAGTTTGTCATTATTGCTCAAGAGAAAGGGTGTGATACCGATAGTCGCCTTTATCGCAACTTTGGTATGCCCCATCCGGAAGGGTACCGAAAAGCACTTAGGGTAATGAAGCTTGCTGAAAAATTTAACTTACCCGTTCTTTCCCTTCTAGATACTCCCGGAGCCTATCCCGGCCTTACAGCTGAGGAGAGAGGACAGGGATGGGCCATTGCGAATAACTTACTTGCGATGGCGAATTTGTCGACTCCTATTATCGTTGTTTTGATTGGAGAAGGGTGCTCAGGTGGAGCTTTAGGAATGGGTGTTGGAGATGTTGTCGGGATGCTTGAACATGGGTACTACTCAGTGATTTCTCCTGAGGGATGCGCCTCAATTCTTTGGCGCGATGCATCGAAGAATGCTGAGGCGGCAGAGATGCTCAAAATGCAAGCAGAAGACCTCGCCTCTTTTGGAATTGTCGACGATGTGATCGATGAACCCCAGGGAGGAGCTCATCACGACCCAGAGGTTGTTTACGAGAACGTTAAGCAGTTTATTCTTAAGAACTGGAAAAAGCTCAAGGGCGTACCAAAAGAGCAGCTCATCGAGAAGCGGTACCAAAAGTTCCGCAAAATGGGTGCAATGAAGATCGAGCCAGAAGCTGCTCCTCAAGAGGTAAAATAAAACTGACACTCTTGGGTAATAATTCTCCTGAGGTGTATACTGTGTGATCTTACTCTATTTAATAAGCGACTGGAATGAAACTACTTCTCAAAGCCTCTTCTAGACTTAGGCGTAACCTCTCTCTTTTTGCTATTACTCTTGCCACCCTATTTGGGCTCACCTTTGCAAACCAAATTGAGATGGTGACACTCGGTGTTTTGTCTGATGCCGGTTCTGAGTTCTTCAATTCTACTGCCTCAAAGTCCGATGGAGAGGTTCAGACCGAACCGCTTGAAAAAGTTCAAGAGGGAATAAAACTTGCACGCTCTAAGGCAGAGACCCCATTCACACGGATTATACTTCAGCTGAAGAAACACTTGCACTTTGAGCATAACCTAAAAGGCTTTCTCACCTTGCTACTCGGTGTCGCAATGTTAAAAGCGCTGCTCCTTTTCTTTAGCCGTTATACCACACAAGTTTTATCGATTCGCATCAGTCGCGACCTCAGGCAGCAATATTTCTCTCATATCCAAACACTGCCCATGAGCTTCTATCAGAAGTACAATATTGGAACTCTAGCCGCGAGGGTGACTGGAGATGCAAACCAGATTGCGGCATCAATTAACTCTTTTATCAATAACTACCTTCATGCTCCTGTAACGATTATTGCCACGCTGCTCTTTTGCTTCTACCTATCATGGAAACTATCGATGGTCATTTTTTTTGGGTTGCCCCTCATCATTTTACCTGTCGTTTTCGTGACGCGAAAGGTAAAGAAAATTACAAGGCAACTTCAGAGAAACCAAGAGCGTTTTACTTCTGTTTTGATTGACTTCTTGGCGGGGATTCAAACGATCAAAGTATTTGGAATGGAGCCCTTCTCCATGAAAAAATACAATGAGCAGAATCGCCAAATGGCGCGCTTAGAAACCAAGACGGCAAAGTATGACCTCATGACTCGTCCTGTCTTGCACACTGTGACAACGTTTTGCCTTGCTTCTGTGATCATCGTTGGTGTCCATATTTTGCAGATGAAAATGTCTGAGCTCGTTGTTTTTGTCGGACTTCTTTACCACTTCTATGAGCCGGTAAAAAAGTTTGCAGAGGAAAATGCCAATATCCAAAAAGGGGAAGTCGCTGCTGAAAGAATGTTCGAAGTGCTGAACCTGAAACCCAAAATCGTCGATACTGAGACAGCAAAACCCCTAAAGCAATTTGATGAGCTGATTGAATTCGATCACGTCTGGTTTAAGTATGAAAATGAATGGGTTCTTAGGGACCTGAGCTTTTCTGTTAGAAAAGGGGAGACAGTTGCCATACTTGGGGGAACAGGTGTCGGAAAATCGACGATTGTTCAGCTCTTACCACGCCTTTACGAGATCCAAAAAGGGGAAATTCGCATTGACGGGAAGCCTATCCATCACTACACACAAAAATCCCTTAGAGGAATGATTTCCTTTGTGCCGCAGAAGCCCTTTCTGTTTTACGATACGATTGCTGCAAACATTGCTTATGGAAACCCTTTTTCTTCCGATGAAATTGAAGCTGCTGCAAAGAAAGCTCATGCCCATGAGTTTATCGATGTGTTGCCAAACCAATATGACACGATGCTTGCAGAGACGGGGAAAAACCTATCGGGTGGTCAGCAGCAACGCCTTGCGATTGCTAGAGCTCTTGTAAAAAAGGCGCCTATCATGATTCTCGACGAAGCAACATCATCACTTGATGCTCTCAGCGAGAAGAATATCAAAATGGCGATTAAAGAGCTTCATGGAGAGATGACTCAAATCGTGATTGCGCACCGCCTCTCTACGATTGAGTATGCCGATCGGATTATTTATCTTGAGCAAGGGAAGCCCGCAGCAGAAGGAACGAAAGATGAGCTTCTAGCAAATAACCCCTCTTTTAGGTTGATGTGGGAAACATACTTCAATTTAGAAGAAGAGCCGGCTTTACCTGTCTAACTATTGGATATCTGGGAGCATTCCCAGTTCTTTGAGACTCTCTTTTAGATCGAGATTATCTGTTTTATCCAAAGCCCCATTTTCTGCAAGCCATCTGATATAACCTGGGGGGATATCTTTTAACGGTTTCCCTTTGTGCTTTCCAAAAGGCATATGGCGAAGCACATTTTTTTGGTTCATCAGCTCAAGAATGAGCTCCATCGATAAGTCATCGATCAATTCATTGAACACCTTGTGAAGGATAATCACGTCATCAAGGGCTCTGTGAGCTTGATTTGCCTCGATCCCATGGTACTCACGCAAATGTTGGAGAGAGTGTCTCGGTAGATCGGGGCGATATTTTCGCGCGAATTTTAAGGAGTCAATATAAGGCCACTTTGGGATTGGCAGTTCATTTCTTAAGCATTCACATTCCAAGAACTTTTGGTCGAAAGCATCATTGTTGTGTGCAATAAGCACGACATCTCCATCACAAAACTCGGCAAAAAGTTTCCCCACTTCAGAGAAGTCTGGTGCATCTTTAACCATATCGTCAGAAATATTATGGATTGCTGAGGCTTCTGGAGGGATAGGGCAGCCGGGATTCACAAACATACAAAATGTTTCATCTCTTACTGGGTCATACGCTGCAATTTCAATAATCCGATCCTTTTCTGGTCTGACTCCAGTTGTTTCTGTGTCGTAGTAGATGGCACGCTTTCCCACGCTCTCTTCCTCTTATCTGTCAAATCAATGAATTGTAAAAAATACCATTTTCACATTAAAATAGTCACTTCTTTATTCGAAATGAGAATCATTATGAAGCGTCTGATTGTATTAATTTTTATCTGTTTTTCCTTAACGGGTTGTTATCAAATGTCATCCAGTGGAGATGACTTGAACACAGTCCCTGTAACAAACAACCCTAACTTTGTACCTGGAGCAGGTTCGATTTCCCCAACAGCTATGCCATATTAGGTGGTGATTAATCGAGTTTCATGGGATAATTTGAAAGAAGTACCGATTAGAGTCCAATGACAAAAAAAACCATTAATCAGATTGAATACAACATCTTTGACTCCAAGCCAAGCAAAGTGATTTCAGCTCTTGGAAAAGATAAGCTGCTGAGAATTTTGCGCGATATGATTGGGATTCGTGCATTTGAAGTGCGAGCGGAATCTGCATATCAGCAGGGGCAGATTGGAGGGTTCTTTCACGCATATATTGGGCAAGAGGCCATTCAAACGGCTGCTGTTCACGTGATGGGAATGAAGAACAACTGGTGGACGACGACCTACCGATGTCACGCTCTTGCACTCCTTTTGGGAGCAACGCCTGATGAAGTTATGGCTGAGCTTTACGGGAAAGTCACTGGAAATGCGATGGGCCGCGGTGGATCCATGCACCTTTATACAGATCGATTGCTCGGTGGTTTTGGGATTGTTGGTGGTCATTTACCTGTAGCCACAGGTGCGGCTTTTACACTGAAATATGAAAAGCAAGAGGGGGTTTCGGTCTGTTTCCTTGGAGATGGAGCCGTTGCACAAGGAGCAGTCCATGAATCTCTCAACCTGGCATCCCTTTGGAATCTCCCCTGTATTTATGTCATCGAAAATAACCATTGGGGGATGGGAACCGCAGTGAATCGAGCGATTGCTGCCCAGCCAATTGCTGAGCACCTAGCCCAGGCCTATAAGATGGATGCATATACCTTCGATGGGATGGATTTGTTTAATTGTTATGCGGGGTTTGAACATATCTATCATGAGGTTCGAAAAACTGGTAAGCCCGTTCTTGTAGAAGTGCTTACTGAAAGATTCAGAGGGCATTCAATTTCAGATCCTGGACTTTACCGCTCTAAAGAAGTACTTGAACAAGCAAAACAGCGCGATCCGATTGAGTTATTTATTGAAGTACTTAAAAAAGAGAAGTTGGTCTCAGATGAAGAGGTCGAGAAAATGAAAAAAGAGGCAAAGGAGATCGTCGTGCGCGCCATGAAGTTCGCTGATGAGAGTCCACTGCCCGACCCAATTCACCTTGAAGAAGATGTGTTTGCCCCCTAGGAGATAAGCAATTGAAGAAACTGCAGACAGTCGAAATGAGAGAGGCCTTGCGCCAAGCCATTGATGAAGAGATGGAGCGTGACTCCCGTGTCTACCTCATGGGAGAAGAAGTCGCAGAGTACAATGGTGCCTATAAGGTATCCAAAGGACTCCTTGATAAGTGGGGGCCTAAGAGAGTCATTGACACCCCCATTGGAGAAAATGGATTTGCTGGCCTAAGCATTGGAGCGGCAATGACAGGCTTAAGACCCATTGTTGAGTTTATGAGCTTTAACTTCTCATTTGTAGCATTTGACCAGCTCGTTTCCAATGCGTGCAAAACGTATTACATGTCTGGCGGACGATTCTCTGTTCCAATCGTTTTCAGAGGGCCTAATGGAGCCGCAGCCCAAGTTTCCTGTCAGCACTCACACTGCGTAGAAGCCATTTATGGAAACCTCCCCGGCTTCACGATTATTGCGCCAAGTAACCCCTACGATGCAAAAGGACTGCTCAAAGCGGCGATCCGCGATAACAACCCCGTGATTTTTCTAGAAAATGAGCTCGACTATGGGAACAAAATGGAGATCCCTACAGAAGAGTATCTCGTTCCGATTGGGAAGGCAAAAATCCTTAGAGAGGGGAAACACTTAACGCTCGTTTCTCATAGCCGCATGCTCTCTTTTTGTATGCTGGTAGCAGCGGAGTATGCAAAGAAAGGGGTGGAAATTGAAGTCATCGACCTCAGAACGATTAAACCTCTAGATATGGGAACGATTACAGAATCGGTGAGAAAAACCCATTTTTGCGTTGTTGTGGAAGAGGGGCACATTTTCTCTGGGATTTCTTCTGAAATTGGATTTCAGATTCAGGAACATTGCTTTGACTTCCTAGATGCGCCGGTCAAGCGGGTGTGCCAAAAAGAGACTCCCTTGCCTTATGCAAAGAACCTTGAGCGCGACTCCCAACCCAATCCAGAACGAATTGCAGAAGCGATTGATCAAACATTAAGGAGATACTAGATGCCTTTCACTCTGACAATGCCTAAACTCTCCCCAACGATGGAAAAAGGGGTCATCGTTAAGTGGCATAAGAAAGAAGGAGATCGTGTCAACGAAGGGGATCTGCTCTTTGAAGTCGCCACAGATAAAGCGACGGTTGAACACAATGCGATTGATGAAGGGTTCCTAAGAAAAGTTTTAGTCGAAGAGGGCAGTGAAGCGATTGTGAATCAAGCCGTTGCTGTATTCACAGAAGAGGCAAATGAATCGATCGAAGGGTATCAACCTGAAGGCATTCAAGCTATGCCTGCTAAGGAAGAGTCCACATTAGCTAAGGATCAAACAGAAGCTCAAGCAGCACCTTCAGCCAAAAGAGAGGTGACTGGAGGAATGGTGCAGCCTACCTTTAAGCCAGAGCCCCCACTTCAAGACTATACCTTTGAGTTTTCCACGGAGATGGAAAAGCGCATTGCGGCATCGCCTCTAGCAAAAAAAATTGCTAAAGAAAAAGGGTTAGATCTTTCATCGGTTAAGGGCAGTGGTCCCCATGGTAGAGTCATGAGCCGCGATATTGACCTTGCTCAGAAAGGAGCTCCCGCAACATTTGGCTCTAAGGCTGCACCTACTGAGGCTCCAGGATCTTATGTTGAAGAGCCACTAACGCCCATGCGTAAGGTGATTGCTGAAAAGCTCCAAGCGTCTAAAACCTTTGTACCCCATTTTTACGTTGAGCAAGATATCGATGTCGAAAAGATGATTGACCTGCGCACCCAACTCAAAGATCAAGGGATCAAAGTCACGTTTAATGACTTTGTTCTCCGCGCCTCTGCTCTAGCGCTTAAACAACACCCTGTGATTAATAGTGGGTTTAACAGTGAGAACAACACAATCGTACGATTTAAAACGGTTGATGTTGCCGTCGCAGTTAGCATTGATGGGGGACTTTTAACTCCGATTGTTCGTCACGCTGACTACAAGAATCTCGGTCAAATTTCATCTGAAGTAAAACACCTTGCTGGTCTTGCAAAACAGGGAAAGCTCAAGCCCGAGCAGTACCAAGGAGGCTCATTTACGATTTCCAACCTTGGGATGTATGGGATTCACAGCTTTAAAGCGATCATTGAGCCCCCAAAATCCTCAATTCTAGCTGTCGGTGGGATTCGCGAGTGCGCAGTTGTCAAGGAAGGTCAGGTTGTTCCTGGAAAACGTATGATGCTCTCTATCTCATGTGATCATCGGGTTGTCGATGGTGCGGATGCTGCATCCTTTATGGTGACAGTTCAAAAGCTGCTGCAAGAGCCTGCAATTCTATTGATTTAAGAGGAATTAGTCTCTTAAAGCCACTTTTTTCTTTGGAAGATAATCAGTGAAACGAATGAGACAAAGATGATGCATAGCATGATGAGGCCAAAGGCATGAGCACTTTTAGCTCCTGGTAAGTCGACGTTCATTCCATAAAGACTTGCAATCATCGTCGGAATACTCAGAATGATCGTAAGAGCGGTCAATAGCTTGATCGTCTTATTCAATTGATTCGTAAAGATGATCTGATAAGAGTCTCTTAGGCTGCGAATACTTCGCAGGTTGATCGTACAGAGATCCTCGGACTGCATACTTGCATTGAGTAAGTCTTCCAAAAGATCTTGATCCTTTTCATAGAGAAAGGTGTAGCGACCAGAAGTAATCGATTCAAGTACCCCTCTCATCGGAGCAAGAGAGGATAAATACTGATTCAGAATTTCCTCATGCAGCGTAAGAGCTGTGATATCACGGCTATCAACGTATGCCATCTTCTTCTCTTGCTTGAGGACATTCGTGCGGATCTTCTTGATCTGCAGCGTGTATTCTTGCGTGATCTTGAGGAGAATGTAGATTAAGAACTTTGATTTCTGAGAAGGGGAGAGCTTAGGTTTTTGCGAGATAAAGTTTTCTACGAGCTTACTTTTTTGGGGGCAGATCGTGATGAAATAGTTTTTTGTGAGGATAATCGTAAAGGTGGTTGTGTAAAGGCCCCCTTCTTGCTCAACGGGGTGACGTGTGAAGATCAGTACCTTTTCATCAACGCGCTCGACTCGGGGAATTTCATAGCGGTCAAGAGCGTCATAGACATCGGTGTATTCAAGGCCAACTAAGGTGCTAATCTGGTTGATATCATTCGTTGTAGCATCTTCTACATGGATCCAACACCCATCTTGAGGAGTCTCAATTTTTTTGAACTCTTCGTCGTTTTCTGTTTTGTCGTAGATAGTAATCATTTTTCATTCCCTATTACATCCCCAAAATAGCAAACGAGAAGATTAATGACACTCTTCAAGCTCTTGTATCCGCTTTTTTAGCGATTGGATTTCCGAGGCGAAGTGCTCTATTTGTCTGAGAAGGACTTGTCTCTTATTAAATGTTGTCATAGGGACAGCTGGTCCGCCACCATAGACACCAGGTTGGTGAATAGACTTGCTAACACCGCCGCGTGTGGCAATTTTTACATTATCAGCTACTGTGACATGTCCCACAACACCTGCTTGGCCACCCATAAAGACATTCTTTCCCGTTTTAGAAGAGCCTGCAATCCCTGTTTGTGAAACGATGATGTTGTTCTCACCGAGTTCAACGTTGTGTCCCACTTGAACCAAGTTATCGAGCTTTGTCCCTTTGCGAATGATTGTGGCTTTGAAACGCGCCCGATCAACTGTCGAGTTCGCACCAATCTCCACATCATCCTCAAGAATAACACCGCCCAATTGTTCGAGCTTTGAGTGTCGACCTGTTTGGGGGTCTGTAATGTACCCATATCCACACGATCCAATCACGGCTCCCGGTTGTAGGATCACGCGATCACCTAGTGAGCACCCCTCTCTTACGACAGAGCCGGGAAAGAAGAGACAATCACACCCAATTTTTGTATTGGTTCCGATGAACACAGAAGCTAAGATCTTTGTATGATCTCCAATGGCAACACCTTGGGAAATCACAACATGAGGACCAATAATCACATCTTTTCCAAGCTTTGCTGATTCATGGACCACAGCAGTAGGGTGGACTCCTGAAAACCCTGTCTCCGAATCTCCCAAGGAGAGTAGTTTTTGGGCAATCATCTGAAACGTATAAGACGGGTTATCACAAATGAGGAAGTTCTTTCCTTCAATAAGTTCCGCATCTTTGTCCACACAAATGACACCAGCAGAAGACTTTTTCATCGCCTCTTTGTAGCGTGGATTTGCTAAAAAAGAGACATCTCCTTCTTGCGCCGATTCTAAACTATCGACATTTGCAATCTTAAGATTGGGGTTTCCAACAAGAGTGGTTTCTGTAATTTCAGAAAGCTCTTTGAGGGTGTATTGCTTGGTCATCAGGGAATCCTTAATTCTTTGGAGGATTTGTCTGAGCAGTCGCTCCTTTGTCCATCTTATCGAAAGAGGTATCCATGACTTTTACGACAGAAGCAGTGATGTCAGATGAAGGACTATAACTCAAAAGAGCTTCTTCTCTAAATACAAAATTAAGCTTTTTGTCCTTTGCTACTTGGTTTGAGGCTTCTGTCACATATTGGTTAATTGTTTGCATCATTTTCATGTTTGCTTGGTTGAGTACTTGCATCGATTGATTCTGATACCTATTGTACTCTTCACTTAGCATTTGAAATTTCCCTTTAAGCTCTTGTTCAGCTTCTGGAGAAAGGCTATCGAGGAACTCAGAGTCATTGAATTTATTGGCAATCTCTTGGAGTTGTTTTTCAAGGTCAGTGATAATGTCTGACATCTGTGTTTTAACTTTATTGAATGACTCTTGCTCTTGCACTCCATACTTGGATTCTGTGACACATTTTGAAAAGTTTACCACTCCAAAGTTTTGCTCTGTAGCTCCAGCAAAAGAGGAAAGTGTTAGCAGACCAAGTGTCAAAAATAATGTTTTACAGTTCTTCATAGGGGAGCTCCTTATTTTATCGATCAATTGAGATAGTTATACCCTTAATAGGGGTCTCTTGTCACTTGTTCTTTGCAATCACTGAGGTTTTTCTAAAGTAGCAGTGGGCTAGAACTGCCCTCCCATTGAAAAGAAAAAGTTTTTCTTTTCATTTGGGCCGCGATTGATCGGAATTCCATATCCAAATAGGAGGGGGACTCTGTTTGCCAGCTCAATCCGGGTTCCAAAACCATAACTCATACGGAAGTTAGGAATATCAAATCTCTTGAGTGAAACTGATCCTCCATCAAAGAAGACAAAGAGGTCAAGCATGGGGAATATATTTTGCATATATTCTACCGATGCGAGAGAGGATGAGATACCCCCTGTTGGATCATCTTTATCAACTTCGCCCTTCTTGTTTCTAAACTTAGGGCCAATGTTGTATGGCTTGTAACCACGAACCGTCGTTTCACCACCGAGGAAGAAACGCTCACTTAGAGGCATATCATCAGGAGAACCCAGCCCAAAGGGGTAAAGGAATTTTAAATCCCATCTCACCTTCAAAGTTCCTTTTCTCCAAACAGGGTAGTAGTAGGTATTGACGTAGCCAAAACGTGCAAAGGGGAACATTCTGGGGTCGCTACTTCTTCTACGCACCCCAGCGATTTCTGCATCTATTACCGAGCGAAATCCACGTCTTGGCTTGAAGGCATTATCTGTAGAGTCAAAGGTCAATGAGGGGCCAAATCCAAAGACCAGTCCTGCATTTTGTCTTTCGCGCTGCGCCTCATCATTTTCTATCCCATTGATTTTTAGGATGGAATTTCGGATCCGGGTTTTCATTCCGAAAGACCAGTAGTTTGTTAGTGGGTAGTTTGCAAAGACAGACCCACCGATTGTCTTGATGTGATAACTATCAGACTGCAAGCGGTTAAGAGAGTAGTTGACATCGAAGCCTACTCTCCAAAGGGTGTCCCTGAAGTAGGGGTCCATCCAAGCGAGGGTATAGCTTTGTTGTTTCTTACCAATCTGTGCTCTTGCGTGCAAATACTCCCCACCTCCTCTAAGCGAAGAGAGGCCATCTCTCCACCAGCTAAAGAGCCCTCTGTGGTCAAAGTTGTTTTCTGAGAAGTCTAAACCGCCGAATACATCATCAACGGAGCTGAAACCAAAGAACAGACTCATACTACCTGTTGTTGTTTCTTCTACTTCGATCACGACATCGCGATAATGGTCACCAAGCTGATGGTCTTCAGGAGTTTTCACTGCATAGACATTGACCGATTTGAAGTAGCCCATGGCTTCAAGTCGCGATTGCGTCGCTTTTAAACGGCGCGAGTCAAAAACCTCACCGGGAACGAGTAGAGATTCGCGGAGTATGACATTTTTATTTGTCGATACATTTCCCAGGACTCGAATCAGACCGATTCTGAATTGAATTCCCTCTTCAATTTGAATGGCAACATTATATATGGGCTGCTCATGCTCTAGGTTTAATGTGTAATGGATGTTGGTTTCAATATACCCATCTTTTCCGTAGAGATCTTTGATCTGCTCAATGCTATCGCGGAGACGCTCAGGTGAAAATGGAGCGCCTTTGTGAATTAAAAGGGCTTGTTCGACTTGCTGCTGGCTATAGAGTTCATTCCCATTGATTGAAATGGTTCCAAAGCTAAATCGCTCACCCTTATCTGCATTGATGTTAATGATTAATCGTCCAGAAGGGCTTTCTTGAATATCTATGTTGACTCGCGCGTCTGCGTACCCTCTATTTTGTAGGTAGTTTACAATAACGAGTTTGTCGTGATCTAAGGCTTCTTGTTGGTAAGTGCCATGCCCTGTTAACCAGCTCGTAAAAAAATTGTACTTTTTTGTAACAAGCATCCCAAGTATGGCACTTTCTTCTTCTTTAGAAAGGCCTGTAAAGTCAATCCAAAGAATATGTCCTGAACTCCCCTCGTGGATATTAATTTGGATATCCACCTCATTGTTCTGAGCAAAGGGAATGATTTTGTAGTCTAACTCAGATTCAAAGTAACCTTTCTTGATATAGTACTCTTTGACTTTGTTAAACGCCTGATTGAACTCTTCCCTGTTAAAAATCGTGTCGGGTCGAATTCCTAGCTCTTTTTGCAGGGTGCTTGTCTTGAACTGTTTGTTCCCTTCCCAGAGAATCTGCCGAATCATCGGTTTTTGCCACAGCTTAATCGTAATGAAAACCTTTCCGTCGCGTGTTTCTAATGTCGGTTCGACGCGGTCATATTCCTGAGAGAGCGCTTTGAGGTCATGATCAAACGTAAGCTGAGAAAAAGGGTCGCCCACTTTTGTTCGAAGTTTCTCAAGGGCCCTTTTTTCATTGAATGTTGAACCGCGCTGGAGGTTTTCAACACTTAAGGTAATTTGCCCAACCGGAGCGCTTTCATTCGCTTGTACGGTTGCAAGAGTACCACTATGGACAAGAGAAAAAGAGGAGAAGGTCAGTGTTAATAAAACAAAGTAGCAAAAGGTGTTTTTCATGAGTTATACTTGTCTGCGAAAGCGGTTGTTGTGAACACCTCAGTATATGGAAATGTTGAAAATTATTGCAAACGTAAACTCATTGAACGACTTGTCTACCAGCGAATGCTTGAGCTAAGGTGCCTTCATCGACGAAGTCAAGAGCACTTCCAACAGGAAGTCCAAACGCTAAACGGGACACTGCAACGTCAAAGTTTTTGAGTTCCTCTTTAAGAAAGAGAGATGTTGCATCTCCTTCAATTGTTGAGTCGAGAGCCAAAACCATTTCTCTGACTTGTAATTTTTCGATGCGCTCTTTGAGTTTCGGCACTTCCAGGTTATCAGAGGTTTTTCCATCAAGGGGTGAAAGGAGCGTACCTAACACGTGATAAATCCCATTGAAGTTTCCCGTTTGTTCGATGGCATAGACATCTCGTGGAGATGCAATCACACACATACATGATATGTCTCGACTTTCACTGCTGCAAAACTTACAGGTCATCTCATCCATTAAACACCCACACTCAGAACAATTGGGGATGCGCGCTTTGAGAGACTCTAGCGATGTTGCCATTTGGATGAGCGATTGCTCTTCCCAGTCTAAAAGTGTGAATGCGAAACGCTCAGCTGTTTTCTGGCCAACGCCTGGAAGTTTTTTCAAATAAGCAATTAACGAAGCTAAGTCTTTAGGGTATTTCATCATGGAGCATTTCGGTCTTTCTCTTGTGTCAAACAGATTAAAATGAGGGGTAAAAGGATGCAAGGAATTTATTAGGTTATTTATGCACAGTGAGATAGAAAAAATAACCCGTCAACTAAAAAAATTATTTACCACAATAAGTAAGCAAAAAACCTTTTTTTTTTAGTTTTCATGCGATACAATTCCCTATGATTTTTAATTGTTTAAAAGATGTTAAAGTGCAACCTAAAGCAAGAATAATAGGGCTAGGCTCATATGTTCCCGAGAACGTTTTGTCCAATAAGGACTTAGAAAAAATAGTCGACACCACTGACGAATGGATTGTTTCTCGAACAGGGATGAAAGAGAGAAGAATTGCTGGAGAGAATGAATTTACCTCTGACATGGGGTATGAAGCGGCTAAAAAAGCCCTCGAAGCAGCAAAAGTTAGTCCAGAATCGATCGACTTAATTCTTTTTGCAACGCATACACCTGATTATGTTTTCCCAAGCACCGCCTGCTTAATTCAAAGCCGCCTTGGGGCGCGCCGTGCAGCAGCAGTCGACCTGCAAGCAGCTTGCACAGGCTATATCTATGCAGTCTCTATGGCTAAAGCTTATATTGAGTCGGGCATGTATCAAAATATTCTTGTCGTTGCCTCTGAAAAGGTCTCTACCATCGTTGACTACGAAGACCGAAATACATGTGTTTTATTTGGAGATGGGGCCTCAGCTTGCGTTATATCAGGACAAGGTAAAGGGCTTCTCATTAATCAGGCGGTTCTCGGTTCTGATGGAGATCAAGCAAAGCTTTTAGTTCTTCCAGCTGGTGGAGCAAAAAAACCTGCAAGTTCAGAAACAGTTCAGGCTAAAGAACACTACCTGCGCATGGAGGGGAAAGAGGTCTTTAAACATGCTGTCCGCAGGATGGAAGAGGCTGTAAAAAGTTGTTTAGAGCGCTCAGGGTTATCGCAAGAGTCGATTAGTTGGCTCGTTCCTCACCAAGCAAATATTCGGATCATAGATTACTTAGCCAAGAGATTTAAGGTTCCAAATGAGCGCGTTTTCCTGACCATTCATAAGTATGGAAATACCTCCTCGTCATCTGTAGGGATCGCGATCGATGAGCTTTTGCGTGAAAAAGATGTGAAAAATGGGGAGCACATTGTTCTATTTGCATTCGGAGCTGGGTTGACGTTTGGCGCGATTACTTTAACATTAGAGGATTCACATTGAGTCAGAACAAAATTGCATTGATTTTTCCCGGGCAGGGCGCCCAAATCGTTGGGATGGGTAAAGATTTTTTCGAGGCTTTCCCTGTTGCAAAAGAAACATTTCTCGAAGCAGATCGAATTTTATCTCGTAGCTTAAGTTCGTTGATTTTTAACGGTCCCCAAGAGGAACTGACACAAACTAAGAATAGCCAAGTCGCCATCTATGTCGTGAGTATCGCACTCTGGCGTGTGTTCAAAGAGCGATTTGGGAACATTGAGCCGGCTGTATGTGCAGGCTTAAGCCTTGGTGAGTACACAGCCATGACTGTAAGCGGACTCATTGCGTTCGAAGAGGGAGTCAAACTCGTTCAGGCGCGCGGCAACTACATGCAAGAGGCGGCAGAGTCTAATCCAGGGACGATGGCTGTTGTCCTAGGCCTTGACTTAGATGCAGTGAATCAGGTGCTAGAAGGAGAAGAGGGAGTTTGGGTAGCAAATCTCAACTGTCCCGGTCAGATTGTCATTTCAGGAACGAAAGAGGGGATTGAAAGAGTGTCTCCACTCATTAAAGAAAAAGGGGCGAAAAGAGTCTTGCCATTAGACGTCTCGGGTGCTTTTCATAGCGGTCTCATGCAATCTGCAAAAGAGAAGCTCTCAGATTTGATTCAAAGCCTTGAAATTGAATCGGAGCACACCCCCTTTGTGATGAATGTCACAGGGGATTTCGTCGAAAGTGTAGAGGCTGTGCGCCAAAACTTGATTGATCAAGTGGTCTCACCAGTTTACTGGGAAAAGGGTGTACGCGCCATGCTTAAGAAAGGGGTCAATACATTTATCGAGATTGGACCTGGTAAGACGCTGACTGGAATGAACAAGAAGATTGGCGTCGAAGGGCGCTCAATGAATCTCAGCAAGCTAGAGGATTTAGAGGCAATCGCTGCAGAGCTTAGGTGAGAATATTGGAATGAACTGTTAGGAGATTATGATGTTTTTGAAAGGAAAGCGCGCCCTGATTACTGGGGGAACATCGGGACTTGGAAAAGCGATTGCTCTTGTGTTTGCAAAGCAAGGAGCAAGCGTTGCTATCATGGGGACAAATGCACAGAGAGCCGAAGAGACAGCAAAATTGATTGAACAACAGCGCGCATCATCAGAGCAGGCGGTGTGGTTTCAAACAGCTGATGTCTCCAAAAAAGCAGATGTGAACGGAGCTGTTGAAAAGCTTCTCACTGAGTGGGGCTCAATCGATATTCTAGTCAACTGTGCGGGAATCACCCGCGATAAGCTTTTCATGAAGATGGGAGAAGAGGATTGGGATGCTGTTATGGATACGAATTTGAAGTCGGTCTATAACTTATGTCACGCATTTGTACGCCCGATGATGAAAGCGCGTAGAGGGAAAATCATCAATATCGCATCGGTAATTGGCTTGACAGGAAATCCAGGTCAAGTTAATTATTCTGCTTCTAAGCTTGGAATGGTTGGATTTACACGGTCCCTCGCAAAAGAGCTTGGACCACGAAATATATGTGTCAACTGCATTGCTCCCGGGTTCTTTAAGACTCCAATGACAGACGCATTAAATGAGGAGCAAAAGCAGGCGACCCTATCGCGTATCCCTATGGGAAGGCTTGGCAACCCTGAAGAAATTGGATTTGCAGCGGCGTTTTTAGCGAGCGACATGTCTGATTATATTACAGGGCAAGTCTTGACTGTTGATGGTGGAATGATCGCATAAATGGGCTGTTGGGAAAGTCGCTTTTCGCGGATTTTGAGGCAGTTTTTGAGAAAAATTGAAAGTTTTGAAAATCTACATATGCCTAAGTATAGGAGATTTATAAAACTTTTAATTTTGCCAAAAAAAGCGCAAAAGCTGTGGGAATGGAATTTCCCAACAGTCCCGTAAATTTAGATAATCTTTGAACAAAGGAAAATGGACATATGTCAAACGTAGAGCAAGAAGTTATTGATATCGTGGTAGAGCAACTCGGCGTAGATGCTGCAGATGTGGCTCCAGATAAGTCATTCGTGGAAGATCTAAACGCGGATTCACTCGATCTTACTGAGTTAATCATGACTTTCGAAGAGAAGTTTGGCTTCACCATCTCAGAAGAAGAAGCGGAAAAACTAAAAACTGTTGGTGATGTCATCACTTACATCAACCAAAAGAAAAGCGCTGTCTAAATTATGGGACTGCTCTCGAAAGTCGCTTTTTGCAGATTTTTCAGCAAATTTTGAGAAAAATTGAAAGTTTTGAAAATTCGCATATGCCTAAGTATAGGGAATTTGAAAAACTTTTGATTTTGCCAAAAAATGAACAAACGCTGTGAGAATGGACTTTCTTAAGCAGTCCC
>JASBRR010000045.1 GCA_030149435.1 Simkaniaceae bacterium | reverse complement strand
CTCACACATTTTTCGCCTTTTTTGGCAAAATCAAAATTTTTGTAAATCTCCTATACTCAGGTATATGTAGATTTTCAACTCTTTCAATTTTTCTCAAAAAACGCCGCAAAATCTGTAAAGAGCGACTTTCCCAACAGTCCCCTAAAATATTCCCTTGATATTCGAGGCTCAAAAAATTATATTTTCACCATTAATAAAATCTTTTTGCGAAATGTCGACGCTCCTCCATGTTTTTAGTCAGATCGTTGTCACATATCCTGAGAAAAGGGCGCTGAGTGATCAGGTCATTTCATTGACATACAAACAGCTTGATGAAGAGGTTAACTACCTTGCCAATCTTATTGTAAAGTCAAAAGGCTTTACAAAGGGCGGGCTAGTCTTAATGTGTCTCGATCGAGGTGTGCAAACAGTGATTGGCCTTCTCGCAGTCCTAAAAGCTGGAGGAGCCTATGTCCCCATTTCTCCAAGCTATCCTAAAGAGCGCATTTCTTACATTCTCAAGGACACAGATGCTTCAGTCGTGATGACGCTTTCAAAGTATGAACCTCTATTTCAAGGGTGTTTTAAAGGGAGAGTGATTCCCTTAGATACAAGAGAGAGTAAGAAAGGGCTTGAATGGGAATCAGCAGAGCCACCCCATATACAGGTAGAAAGCTCTGATCTTGCCTATGTGCTTTATACCTCGGGGACGACAGGGAGGCCAAAAGGTGTGATGATTGAGCATGGGGCTTTTATCAGTACGCTTCGAGCCATCCATACCCTTTATTTTGAGGGTAGAGGGCAGATCTCTACCTATAGCATGACGAATGATACATTTGATATTTTTGGTTTGGAGTATGGCCTTCCTTTGATAAGTGGGGGTCATCTTGAGCTTGGAGATCCAACTCGACTGGGAATAGATGGGAGTGACTACGATTTTATTCAAATGACGCCGAGTGTGTGCTATTTACACTTAGACTACTTGGTTCATATGGAGAAGACTCTCCTTTTTTTAGGGGGAGAGAGTTTGAAGCGGGATCTTTTAGAGAGAGTTTTGAGTCGGCAGATTAAGCTGGTGAATCTCTATGGACCCACAGAAACGACGATCTGGTCTTCTGGGAAACTCTACCTCGATAGCAGCGAGAATCCACTCAGAAAGAACTTAATTGGTCAGGGGTTTCAAGGAGAAGGGCTGCATATTCTCGATGAAGAGGGAAGGGATGTGGACGAAGGAGAGCTCTGCATTTCAGGAACAGGTTTAGCTCGGGGGTATCTCAATAGCGAAGAACAGACAGCGAAAAAGTTCTTGATCCACCCTATCTACGGTCGGATTTACAGGAGTGGAGACCTTGTGCGAAAAGCGCAAGGGGAAGAGATCGAATACCTCCAAAGGATGGATACCCAAGTCAAAATCCGTGGTTTTCGGATTGAGTGTGGGGAGGTTGAGGCTCTGATTGCTCAGCATAAAAGGGTGAATAGGGCTGTTGTGACGTGCGCGGAAGGTCAAAGGGGCTCCCATCTAGTCGCCTACTACAAAAAGGATTCAGCTGGAAGTGATAGGGAGGATGGGTCGAGCAGCTGGGCTGAGGTATTTGACCATGAGTATGAGGAGATGGAAAAAGAGGGGTTTACGCTATGGAAAAGCTCTTATACAGGAGAGCCCATTCCCAGAGAAGAGATGAAGGAGTGGCGCGATCAAACGGTGAAGCGGATCGCTTCTTTAAAGCCTCAGGTTGTCTATGAAATCGGAGGGGGCAATGGGCTGCTTCTTTTCAAACTCATTGGACAGTGCAAGCACTACATGAGCTCAGACCTTTCTCAAAAGGCCCTAGACATTACCAATGAACTTGCACGCAAAAATGGGGTGTTGAATCGGATAGAGACCCACTGCTCTGATGCCATGGACTTTTCTACTGAATCTCTTTCACAAACGCCGGATACAATCATTTTAAACTCTGTGATTCAATATTTCCCTGGGATTCCCTATTTTGAAGCGCTTCTTATGAAGCTCGTCGATGCTTTGCATGAAGGGGGGACCATTTTTATTGGGGATATTCGGGACTATCGCCTTTTAGTGGAATTCCATCACTCGGTCCTAGCTTATCAAGGTGGGGAGGTTTCTGAGGAGGAGGTTCATTGGGCGGTCGCTAAGGAAAAGGAGTTGCTGGTCTCCCCTGAATACTTTGTCTGGCTGCAAAAATTGCGCCCTGAAATTTCAAGAGTTGAGTTGCTACCACGAGAGGGAAGGTTCAGGAATGAGATGAACGATTTTCGCTACGATGTGATCCTTCACGTCAATAAGAAAGAGCTAGAGGGGAAAGGGTGTCCACTGAATCAATGTTTTTCTCATCGAAGTGCTCGGTCCAGTAAATTTTTACCGAGTGGGGAAAAGGGGTTCACGATTGAGGAGATCCATAGCTGGTGTCGAGAGCAAAGGGTTTTCCCAAAAGCTCACTTGAGCCTATCCGATCCTAGCTATTACCTTACGCCTCAATCGGCTAATGAGGAGGGCTCTTGGATCAATTACCCATATCCAGATGGGAAAGTCAGAGAGGACTTTGCGAATGAGCCTGTGTTGCATCAAAGGGAGGATCAGGGAGTCTTTCAATCGATGTTGAAAGATCATCTCTCCTCTTATTTGCCCGACTACATGATTCCATCTGCTTGGGTAGAGCTGAACGCTATCCCATTAAATTCAAACGGAAAAGTTGATTATAATGCGCTACCTACCCCGACGGTTTCTTTAGGAAAAAGCTGCGCTGTTCCCAAGACCAAAAGGGAAAAGCGTTTGAGGGAGCTTTGGGGCGAGGTTTTAGGGATCGAAAGCACATTTATCAGCTGTGATGACCCTTTTTTCCGTCTCGGAGGTGACAGTATTGGGGTCATTCGCCTTTTGCGAAGGATTGACGAAGAGTGGCAGGTGAGGCTGAAAATTGGGGAGTTTGCTCAAAACAATACGGTTGCATCTCTTTCGGCCTATTTGGATCAAGTGGGAAGGGCTGCAGATAAGGTTGTAATGACTCATCGCTCTGGTGTGGTGGTGGCGCCATTATCTTTTGGACAAGAGGGATTGGCATTTATTGATGCGCTTGGAGGAGGAACTCATGCTTATAATATTCCCCTCTACTACACAATCGATTCTTCTGTTGACCAAGAGCGTCTGAAACAGGGGATCGAGAAGGCGGTGCTGAGGCATGAAGTCTTGCGTAGTACGATCGAAAGAGGGGAAAAGGGAGAGCATTTGCAATGGGTGCAAAGCTTAGAGGAGATGCCACTCCCTTTTAAATTCAAAGAGGTGGAGACACTAGAGGAGCTTCATCAGGAACTATTGAGTGAAGGGGCGCATGTTTTCCGATTAGAGGAGGAGTATCCGATTCGTATGGCTCTATTCTCTTTGGGTTTGATGCGCTACCTTTCTGTGGTGATTCACCATATCGCATTTGATGGGTGGTCGATTCCCCTTTTTTTGAAGGAAATTGAAGGGGCTTATGATGAAAAAGAACTGCCCCCACCATCGATTCAATACAAGGACTATGCCTTTTGGCAGCGCAGTGATGCTCCGTTAAATGGGATACCTGATCCCCTGGATTTCTGGAAAGGGAAGCTAGAGGGGTATGAAACGCTCAACCTTTTAACAGATCTCCCTCGCCCCATGGAGATCTCATATCGGGGGGAGGAAATTCCCTTTGTTATTCCACCAGAGATTTCGAATAAGATTCGCCAATATGGGAAGGATCTGGGAGTCAGCCTTTATACAGTGCTCTTGAGCGCTTATTACCTAATGCTTAGAGTTTACTGCTATCAGAATGACCTTGTTATTGGAACGACCTTCGCAGGGCGTAACATTCCAGAAGCAGAAGGACTAATCGGTTTATTTGTTCGTGCACTTCCTCTGCGGGTTCAAATCGATCCTACATGTGCGATAAAAGAGTTCATTCAAGAGGTGGGGAGAGAAGTCGCAGAGGCTCAAGAGCACCAAGAGGTGCCATTTGAGTCGATTGTCAAAGCTCTTGAGGCAGGGGGCGATAAGGGGCGTCACCCGATCTTTCAAGTTCTTTTTGAAGTGGACCAGTTTGCCATTTCTTCACAGGAAAACCGCTATCTTAAGAGCTATGTTTCCGATGACCTTGCACAAAAAGTCGCAAAGTTTGATGTAAGCGTTCATATCGATGATACGGAAGAGACTCTCAAGGGAGGCATCAATTATTGCGTCGATCTATTTGATGCAAAAACAGTTAGAGGCTGGATCGAAACCTACTTTGTGGTGCTCGAGCAATTTGTCGGTCAAAACAGCAGCAACCTTAAGATCGATGAGCTCAATTACCTATCTAAAGAGCAACGCGATATTCTTGTAACAAAGTGGAATGAAACCGAAACGGACTATCCCATTCAAGAGACTTTTGCTTCCCTTTTTGAAGAGGTTGTCAAGAATCATGTGGATCAGGTTGCTCTGGTAGATGGAGAGGAGAGAGTCACTTATAGAGAGCTAAATTCACTGGTGAATCGATGGGCGCACTTTCTAAAAGAGGAATATGAGCTGCAGGAAGATGACCTTGTCGTTGTCATCACAGATAGAAATCTCAACCTGTTAGTTGCAATGCTTGCAATTTTTAAGGCCGGAGCTGCTTACCTTCCAATCGATCCTGCTTTGCCTTCAGATAGAGTGGAAGCAATTTTGAATGAGTGTGGTGCTAAAGGGGTCTTGATCCAGAGTCACTATTTGCCTCTAGTGGAGGGTGTGTTTAAGGGTAAGACCACAGTTGTGGATCGACAAGATGTCTCGGGGTATTCCGATCAGAATTTATCTCTTGAGATTTCTCCAACTGCACTCGCTTATGTGATCTACACTTCAGGGTCGACAGGGCGCCCTAAGGGAGCAATGGTTGAGTATAAAGGGATGATCAATCATCTCTACATCAAAGTCTCTGACATGGAGATGACAGAAAAGGATGTTGTTGCAGAAACGGCGACCCAGAGCTTTGATGTCTCGGTTTGGCAATTTATCTCAGCCTTGATGGTCGGTGGGCGAACTGTTATTTTCCGTGGGGACACCGCATGGGAGCCTCATGGACTCCTCGATCTCATGGATAAGGAAAAGGTCACAATTTTCCAAACTGTCCCCAGCCACATGTATGGGATTCTTCCAGTTATTGAACAGGAAGAAGAGAGGAGGTATAAACTCTCCTCCCTTCGGTGGATGATGATCAATGGAGAACCTCTCCCTGAGGAAATTTGTGAGCGGTGGTTTGCAGTCTATCCTGAAATTCCTGTGATCAATGCGTACGGTCCCACAGAGTGTTCCGATGATGTCACCCATTTTAAGATTTACCCAGAAACTCTAGGGACCACTCCAAAAATCATGCCGATTCATGGCACTCTTGGGAACACAAAGATCTATATTACGAATGATGCCCTCAAACCGGTCCCTCTGGGAGCTATTGGAGAGCTTGTCATTGGAGGTGTTGGTGTAGGTCGAGGTTACTTGAAGCGCAGTGACCTCACTTCCGAAAAGTTTGCTCCCAACCCTTTCCCAAAGGGAGCATTCCCAGAGGGTTGGAATGATCGCCTTTATCTCACGGGGGATCTAGTTCGCTACCTTCAAGATGGACAGATTGAATATATCAGTCGAAAAGACTTTCAAGTGAAGATTCGGGGATTTAGGATCGAGCTAGGAGAAATCGAAGAGGCGCTTACCTCTTATGAAGGGGTACTGCAAAGTGTGGTTTTAGCACACTCTTTAGGAGAGGGACGCCATAAGGACCTTGTGGGATACTACACGGCATCTAAGCCAATTGATACGGAGGAGCTATCCACTTTTCTAAGGGGAAAACTTCCAAACTATATGGTCCCCAAAGCGCTTCTTTGTTTGCCTGAGATTCCCTTAACAATTAACGGGAAAATCGATAGGAAAAAGTTGCCTAAGCCGGAGTTTAAAGGGAAAAAAAACAAGGCTCCTCCGAGAAATTCTCTGGAAAAGGAAGTCGCACAGATTTGGGGGGAAATGCTGGGAGCAGAAGGGGGAGAAGTGGGAATATTTGATGACTTTTTCCACCTTGGTGGAGACAGTATCATCAGTCTTCAGCTTGTAAGTCGACTCCGATATACCTTGGGTTTACAGGTTACAGTCCGCGATATCTTTAACCATAAGACGATCGCTTGTTTGATGGATGCACTTCCACAAATGGGAAAGAGAGAGATCAATGCAGAGCAAGGAGTATTAAAAGGGTCTTCCCCCTATCTTTCAATCCAAGAGTGGTTTTTTGGGCAAAAGTTTTCCAACCAGGGTCACTGGAATCAATCCTTTATGATTAAAACTCCCCCTCTTGAGGTCGAGAAACTCGAGCAAGCTCTTCAAGACCTAATTTCTTACCACGATGCCATTAGGCTTCGATTTGATGGGAACATTCAAACTTATACTGAAGAGATGACCCTTCCCTTCAGAACTTGTGATGTTTCTAAGGTGTCTGACTTGCCCTCGCTCTTAACTGAGTGGCAAAGCCACTTTAATATCGATAAAGGCCCCATGGGAACGTGTGGTTACCTTCATGGCTTTATCGATGGGAGTGCCCGGATATTTTTTGCGCTCCACCACTTAATTGTCGATACAGTGAGTTGGCGGATTTTAGCAGAAGACTTAGAGAGTCTATACCGAGGGAATTCATTGGGAAATAAGGGAACCAGCTACAGGCAGTGGGTTGAAGCTGTTCAAACATTTGAAAAGAAAAATGGGTGGGAAACAGAGACGTTCCACTTTCCTAAAGAGACTAAAGAGAGCACAAAACTTGAAATCGAATGGAGTCAGGAAGAGACGCGGGCATTATTGACGCAGTGCGGTGATTCCTATCATACTCAGATCAACGACCTTCTTTTAGCAGCGCTTGCCGAAGCACTTCCACTGATCACGGGAAGAGCGCAAAATGATGTGACTTTAGAAGGGCACGGCAGGGAACCTATTGAGGATGCAATTGATCTCTCCCGAACGATGGGATGGTTTACAACACTCTACCCCGTATCATTGGAAAAGAAAGATGAAATCGGGGAAACGATCAAGGGTGTCAAAGAGAAGCTTTTAGAGGTTCCAAACAAGGGGCTGGGTTACAAGGGGGCCCTCCCATCGATCTGCTTTAACTACTTGGGGCAGCTTGATAAAGGGAGTAAGAGAGGAGAGTGGGCTCTTGTTGATGAATATGGAGGGGAAACGATAGGAGAGGGAAATCTCTCGAGCTATACCCTCGACATTCTAGGTTGGGTGATCGGTGGAAGGTTGAAATTTGAGATCGATGGGTTCCTCGCTAGAAGTAAAGTTAAGAGCTTTGCAGAAGAGTTCAAACGCTGCCTTTCCAATCTAATTAAGCACACTAAGGAGCTGCCAAGAACCTACTTGACCCCTAGTGATGTCGGGCATATTGTCGATCAACCTCTTCTCAATTTACTCCAAGAAAAGCAGGAGCTTTCTGGGGTTTATCGTGCGAATAGTCTGCAACAGGGTTTTATCTTTCGGGCTCTTTCAGAGCAAGAAGATGATGCCTATGCCGTTCAGCTCGAGTGGAGCTATGAGATTTCAATCGACCCAGAAATCTACAAGAGAGCTTGGGAGATTGCTCAGGAGGCTTTCCCACCACTTAGAATGAGGTTTTACTGGGGAGAGAAGCTGCTTCAAATCATTGATCGAAAGGGGACGCTTGACTTTAGAGTTCCCTCTTCCTCAGAGAATGTGGAGATAGAGGATAGAGAAGAGCATTACAACCTGATGGAAGGCCCCCTATTTCGGGTCTATCTCATCAAGGAATCTGGAAAGAGGGACCAACTGTTACTGAGTTATCACCATGCGATTTTGGATGGATGGAGCAATGCACTTCTCCTTCATTATGTCCATGAGGCCTATGAAAAGTTAAGTCGAGGAGAGTCTCCAGAAGTCAGAGAACAAACGACCTATATCGATACGCAACGTTATCTGCAAAAAGAAAGAGAGCGTCATTTAGGGTACTGGAAAAAAGAACTTGAGAGCCTGTCCAGCCATATCGATTTGAACTATCTTGTTAAAGGAGGGCAGTCGTTAAGACATCACAAGGTTGTAAATGAACCTAGAAAAACTGAACTCAAGATCGATGGAGAGAATTTTGCAAGTCTCAAAAAACGGTGCCAAGAACTGGGAGTCACTCTGAATGCAACCCTTCAGTACGTATGGCATAAGGTGTTACACATTTATGGGAGGTCTGATCAAACTTGTGTAGGGACGATTACCTCTGGAAGAAACCTTCCAATTGAAGGGATTGAAAAGTCGGTTGGTCTTTTCATCAATACCCTCCCATTAGTCATTCAACATGAGTCCGAACAAGGGTTGGAAGGTGAAATCCAAGAGGTTCAAAGGAAAATTCACGAGATCAATGAACGGTGTGGAACGGACCTAGGAGCTATTCAGAAACAGGGTGAAAGGATCTTTGAGAGCCTCTTTGTTTTTGAGAACTATCCCGAGCAGGAGCAAGGGGGGATTCAAGTTCATTTTGAAAAGTCTGTAGAGAAATTGGACTATCCGTTGGGCGTACTTATCTATGAAAAACAGGATCATCTACTCTTTATCATTCAATATGCTGGAGAATTGTTTGCTAAGGAAACAGTCGAAAGGTTTTTGTCTCTTGTGGATGCTTTCCTCAAGCAAATAGGGCAAGGGAAGCAAGTTTTGGAACTTGTAAAGCAAGAAGAAAAAGAAAACCTGCTCAAAATAGGAGATCGTCTCGAAGAACGGACAATAGGTAAAGAAACGCTATCAGAGTGCTTTGAGAGGCAAGTCGAAAGAACTCCACTTCATGTGGCTCTCACCTATAAAGAATCTTCACTGACCTACAAAGAGCTGAATGAAAAGGCGAATAAGTTTGCACACTTTCTCTTGAGGTGCAAAGGAGTGAATCGGGGCGATTTTGTTCCCCTCGTGATGGAGCGCAGTGAAAGGCTCATCATTGCAATTATAGGGTGCTTTAAAGCTGGATGTGCTTATGTTCCCTTAGATCCTACTTATCCTACAGAACGGATTGCATCGATTCTCGAAGAGGTTGGGAGTGAGTGCGTCATTGATACGACGTTTGACTGGAACCTTAGCGATTACCCCTCACATAATCCTTCTCTTGAACTAGACTCCCGAGATTTGGCTTATGTAATCTACACCTCTGGATCAACAGGAAAGCCAAAGGGAGTCATGATTGAGCATCGCGGGGTTGTGAATCTTGCGGTCTACTTAAGCGGCCACTACCTTTTGCATGATGGAGAAAAAATTGTCCTCTTTGCCAACCCGATTTTTGATGCTTCAGTTGAGCAGATGACCTTAGCCCTCTTAAATGGGTATGAGCTGGTCATTCCAGAAAAAGAGCATATCTCTGAAGGGGGGCCATTTTTCGAGTTTCTAAGGGCTCATCAAGTGACTCACCTCCATGTTCCCCCTCCCTTTTTGCCCCAAGTTGAGCAAGAAGACTTGCCCCATCTTCGCCGCATTATTTCAGGGGGAGACACCCTACATGAAGAGATGGCGCAGCGAATCAAACAAGCCCACCCCAATGTGGAACTAATCAACGAGTATGGACCGACTGAGACGACGATCACCGCGACAACATCTCTTGAAGGGGGCCTTTCAATTGGACAAGGAGTGGCTAATAGTGTGACCTATGTCCTCGATCGCTCTCATTCTCCTCTTCCACCCTACGTGATTGGAGAGCTCTTTATTGGAGGCGTCGGGGTTGCTAGAGGGTACTTCGGTCAAGATGCCCTTACTGCTGCATCTTTTATCGACTCCCCTTTCATCCAAGGAGAAACGATTTATCGAACTGGAGACTTAGCATATTATGACGACAGAGGAAATCTTTTTTTTGTCGGGCGGGAAGACTTCCAGGTGAAAATTAGGGGATATCGGATTGAATGTGGAGAGGTTGAAGCCACACTTCTCTCTTTCCCTGGAATTGAAGATGCTCTGGTTCTTGTAAAAGATCAGAGAGAGCTCGTTGCTTACTATGTGTCAAATAGTCCTCTCTCTTCCCAACATTTGCGTGAACACTTAGCAAAAACTCTTCCTGAGTACATGGTTCCCAACCACCTAATTTTTTTAGAGAAGTTTCCTGTTCATGCTTCAGGGAAAGTCAATCGCTCACTCCTTCCACCACCCCAACAATTGGAGAAGAAAGGCGCTGACATACCGATCACTGGGTGGGGAAAAGAGGTGTGTGCCATTTGGGAAGAACTGCTCGATACTCGAGTGGGAATTCATGACGATTTTTTCCTCCTTGGCGGGGATAGCATTACAACAATTCAGCTCGCTTCACGGATGAGGCAACGACTTGGTGTCCAGGTTTCTGTCCGAGAAATTTTTCAGGAAAGGACAATAGCAAATTTAATGGCTCTAATAGAGAGCAGAAAAAGTGAGGAAAAAAAGATTCAAAGAGAGGAGGGGATTTTAGAGGGACGGTGTCCACTCCTTCCAATCCAGTCTTGGTTTTTTGATCAGAAATTTCCCTCCCCCAACCATTGGAATCAATCTTTTTATATCGAGACCCCAAAACTCGATCCCGTGCGATTAAAAAATTGTGTGACTGCGCTCCTTGCCCACCACGATGCCTTGCGCTTGCGCTTCAAAAGTGGAGAGGCATTCTACTCAAAAGACACAGCGTTCCAATTTCATGTTGCTGAACCCTCCTCTGAAGAAGAGCTCATCAATATGTTGACCAAGTGGCAAAAGGGGTTTGATCTAGAAAAGGGGCCGTTGGTTTGTATTGCTTACTTAAATATGGGAATTCAAGGGCGCATCTATGTGACTTGTCATCATCTCATCATCGATGCAGTGAGCTGGAGGATTTTTGCTGAAGATCTGAAGTCTCTTTATGAAGGGAAGCCTTTAGAAAAAAAGGGGAGCAGTTACAGGCAGTGGGGGCGCACTTTAGAAAGGTGGGAGCACTGGAGTTGTCCCTTTGAAGAAAAGAATAACTTTCTTCGAGATCGACAGAGCGCAAGCCACAACTGCGCATTCTCTCTTTCTCGAGAAGAGACACAGCTCTTATTGAGGAAAAGCCATCAAGCCTACAACACAGAGATTAACGATTTACTGCTCAGTGCGCTAGCTCTATCTTTGACCTCGTTAACTGGGGAGGTTTCCCATCCCATTACTCTTGAAGGTCATGGACGGGAGGAAATTGACCCCACAATTGACCTTTCTCGAACTATTGGCTGGTTCACCACTCAATACCCTGTCATCTTAAAGTCGAAGCAGCAGGTAGGAGAAACAATCAAAGGAATCAAGGAGAGGATACGTGCAGTCCCACACAAAGGCCTAGGGTACAAAGGGCCACTCCCAAAAATCGGATTCAATTACTTAGGGCAGTTTGACCAAAGCCCTACAGAAGGTATGTGGAAGATTTCTCAAGATCTCTCTGCCGTTTCAGTCTCATCCGACAACCTCCATCCAAACACGATCGATATCAATGGCTGGGTCAGTGATGGGCAACTCACCGTTAGGGTTGAGGGATATGCCACGGAGCCGACAATCGAAACCCTTGGAGAATTGCTCCGAAAAAAACTGCAAGTCGTGATTGCTCATGTCTCATCAACAGAGAGGAGTGAGCTCACTCCAAGTGATATTGATCTTATCTTATCACAAAGCGCGTTAGATATGATTCAGCAAAAAGAGGAAATCGAACAGGTTTATTTGGCTAAGAGCTTGCAAAGAGGCTTTATTTACCAATCTTTATCCACTACTGATGACTCCTATATCGTGCAACTTTTTGGAAATTTTGATGGTCCCATTGAAGAGGCAACTTACAAGGAAGCGTGGCTCCTAGCTTTGCGTCGGTTTCCTGCGCTCCGCCTG
Organism: Simkaniaceae bacterium; assembly: GCA_030149435.1. Taxonomy (GTDB): domain Bacteria; phylum Chlamydiota; class Chlamydiia; order Chlamydiales; family Simkaniaceae; genus JASBRR01. Next base: position 32,965 of record JASBRR010000045.1, on the reverse strand, counting down.
AACTTTTCATGGGAGGAAACCCCCGTTCAAGTCATCAAAAAAGAGGGAATTCTCGATTGGCATTCTATTGATTTGACAGCCGAAGGGAAGAGTCGAGAAGAGGTTCAAAAGGAAGATCGAAACAAGCGGTACGACCTTTCTCAAGCGCCTCTATTTCGGGTTTACCTTCTTCATGAGGCGGGAGCATCTTTTTCTCTCCTCTTCAGTATGCACCACTCCATTTTAGATGGATGGAGTCTCCCTATACTCTTTGACTGGGTGCATCAGACCTACGCTACCCTTTCATCTGGAGATATTCCAGAAGTTAAGATAGATCGGACGTTTTTTTCCGTAGAGAAGTACCTTCAAAGTCAGATAGGAAAAGAGACAAAAAAATGGCAGGGAAAAGTTCAGCAGATTGAGGAGAGAGCCAACTTATCTGGAGTGTGCCGGAACCCTACGAATCTCTATTCTTATCGAGAACTTCAGGAAGTAAGAGAGAAATCGATTGAATTGCCCCCTCAACTTTACAGAGAGCTCAAGGAGGTGTGTCAAAAGGGAGGTGTGACGTTAAATAGCGCAATCCAATATGCATGGCATCGCGTTCTCTATTGTTACGGAAATGTGACACAAACAGTTGTAGGAACGGTGATCTCAGGAAGGGAGCTCCCAATCGATGGAATTGAAGAGAGTGTTGGGCTTTACATAGAAACCCTTCCCCTAATTTTAGACCATAAGCCGAGCCGCACTCTGATTGAGAGCCTTCAGGTAATTCAGAAAGAGATCACACAGATGCAAACTCAAAAAGGGGTGGATTTAAGTGCCCTCCAAATTGACGGAGAGAGGCTATTTTACAGTTTGTTTGTTTTTGATAATTACCCCAAGAGTGAAAGTGGAGGGGGACTTTCGGTACAATTTGAAGATTCGATTGAGAAGCTCGATTATCCCTTGGGTGTTGTCGCTTCAGAAATGGAGGGAGGGCTGATCATTAAAATTCAGTATGATCAGGCTCTTTTTTCTATGGAGTCCATTCGCGCTTTCTTGAACTATATGGAAGGAGTCCTTAGAGAGATAGCAAAGGAACCAGGCAAGTCGAGCCAATGCCTCACACACACGGCTCCTTATATCCCCGCCAAGTGCGTAAAGAAAAAAGAGGCTTATCCCACTTTTCACGCCGCATTTGAAGCTCAAGTGGAGAGAACACCAAATGAGATTGCCCTCTCCTATTGCAATGTTGAATATACCTATTGTGAACTCAATGCAAAAGCCAATCAACTCGCTCACTACTTGAAGCAGAATTACGACATCCAACAAGGGGCTCTTATTCCCTTTATACTTGATAGAGGGGCCTTTTCTATTGTTGCTCTTCTGGCAATCTTAAAGGTGGGGGGAGCTTATGTCCCTCTCGATCCAAAGAGTCCTAAAAAGAGAGTGGATGCGATTCTCAGAGAGGTTAAGGCTTCATTTGTTATCGATGTCTCATTCAGCAACAAAGGGGATGGCTATCCAACTATAAACTTAGAGGTTGCTGGGGATTCCACCGATTTAGCCTATGTGATCTATACGTCAGGTTCAACGGGAAGACCAAAAGGAGTCATGGTCGCCCATCAAGGGATACTCTTGCTAGCACAGGATTTAAAGGAGCGATATGGCTTGATGGAGGGAGAAAAGATCTTGCTCTTCGCAAGTCTAGTTTTCGATGCCTCTGTCGAGCAAATCGCCCTCGCCCTTTTTCACGGCTATGAGCTCGTGATTCCCGATAGCTCTTTGCTACTTGATGAAGTGGGATTTCAATCCTTGTTGAATCGCAAGAAGGTGACACATCTTCATGCCCCGCCCCTTTTTCTGGGGGGCTTTTCTTACAGTGAAACTCCCTCTCTCAGAAGGGTGATTTCTGGAGGAGATCGCCTCACTCCAGAAACTGCTGACCGTTTCATCGGATTTAAGGGGGTGCTCATCAATGAGTATGGACCTACAGAGGCAACGATCACTGCGACCTCAACTGAAGTCGAGAAGGGAAGAATTTCAATAGGCACCCCCGTAGCCAATACCATTACATATATTTTAGACCCCCATCAAAACCCCCTCCCTCAAGGTGCAATTGGAGAACTTTATCTAGGAGGCCCAGGGCTCGCTTTGGGTTACCTAAACCAAGAAAAGCTTACAGCTGAGTGTTTTATTCCTTCCCCCTTTCACAAAAGAGAAAGGCTTTATCGAACAGGAGATCTTGCCTTCATCGATTCAGACGGCCAGCTTATGTATGTTGGAAGGAGGGACTTCCAAGTAAAGATTAGAGGGTATCGTGTTGAGCTGGGTGAAATTGAGTCGGCAATCCTTCAACATAGAGATATTGAAGATGTTGTCGTGACTCTTCACAAAGAAAAAGAGCTTGTCACCTATTATGTTTCCCAAAGAGAGATATCAACTGATGAGTTAGAGACTTATTGCTCAGAGACATTGCCGAGCTATATGGTCCCACATCTTTGGGTTCAACTTCCGCAGCTTCCCGTCGGGGTTAGCGGAAAGCTCGATAGAAAACAGCTCCCCTCCCCTAATAGAGAAGAAAGGGAGTGCTTCACACAACCTGCGAATGCCCTTGAGAAAGACCTCGTCGAGATTTGGGGAAAAGTTCTAGGGATTGATCCCTGTAAAATTGGAATGCAAGATCAGTTTTTTCGCCTTGGAGGTGATAGCATTATCAGCATTCAAATTGTGAGTCAAATTCGGCAGAAGCTTAACTTACCTATCTCAGTTAGCGATCTTTTTAAAGAAAAAACAGTTCGGAATCTAGCTAGAGCTCTTGAACAGAGAAAGCCAACATCAACTCCAGTGCTCAGAGATCAACAGCCTTCTGGGAGCTTCCCCTTACTCCCAATTCAAGAGTGGTTTTTTGCACAAAACTTTGAGGTGCCTGCACACTGGAACCAATCTTTTGTGATTCATACCCCTCGACTCGATCGCCTTAAACTGGAAATGGCTGTTAAGGAGCTTGTGAACTACCATGATGCCTTCCGCCTTCGGTTTGATGGAAAGCAGCAGACCTATCAATATGAAGGTGGAGAACTCGTCCTTTTCAACTGCTTAAGGGGAGCTAGAAGAGAGGAGCTCGAAGCGGAGCTCACAAGAATCCAAAAGGGCTTTGATCTAAAAGAGGGACCATTGGCTGCCATCACCTATATTGAAGGGAATATAGATGGGAGGGTCCATTTTGCAATCCACCATCTCATCGTCGATGCAATCAGTTGGAGAATTTTAGCAGGAGATTTACAAACTCTGTATGAGGGAGGAAAACTTCCCGAAAAGGGGAGCAGCTACCGGCAGTGGGTTCAGGCTGTAGACTCTTTTGCACCCTCTGCATGGGATCAGCCTCCCTTTTCCTTAAGCCTACCAAAACTTCCAGACGAGTGCTCTCCTAGCTTTCACCAACTCAAGCTTTCAAAAGAGCTCACCCATAGTCTTCTCACTGAAAGTGGCAAAGCCTTTCATGCTGAAATCAATGACCTTCTGCTATCTGCACTCTCCCTTTCTCTTCCAATCATTACAGGAGAGGAGGAGAACTTGATTACTCTTGAAGGGCATGGGAGAGAAGAGATCGATCCACAAATCGATCACTCTCGCACTGTGGGCTGGTTTACAACGCTTTACCCTGTTCTCCTTGAAAGAAAAGCAGGAACAAAAGAGACCCTGAAACAGACTAAGGAAACCTTACGGAAGATCCCACATAACGGGATGGGATACAAAGGCCTGCTTTCACCGATTTGGTTTAACTACCTTGGGCAAGTAGGACAAGAAGAGGGATCATGGAAGGTTGTTCCTGAAGAGCTTGGAGTCTCTGTTGCCAAAGAAAACCGCCAGACAACGGCAATCGATATTAATGGCTGGGTCAGTGATGGCGTTTTAAATTTCACAATTGAAGGGAGAGTTCTTCCTGAGATTTTGCATCACTTTAAAGAGGTGTTCCACCAATCCTTGATTGATGTCGTCAATAGTTGTGCACTGCAACTTTATCCAGCATTAACTCCCAGTGATATTGGTTGGGTGATTAGTGATGAAACACTAGATTCATTACAAAAAGAACGGGAGATCGAAGCTGTATTCAAAGCAAGCAGTTTGCAACAAGGTTTTGTTTCTCACTCTATTCAGTATGAAGAGGATGATGCATATGTCGTTCAGATGATTGGCAAGTATCATGGGATGGTCAACCCTGAAATCCTTAAAGCTAGCTGGGAGGAGGCGCAAAAAAACTTCCCTGCTCTACGCCTGAGGTTTGACTGGAAAGAAGAGGTCGTTCAAGTCGTTGAAAAGGACGCTACCTTGCCATGGTGCTTGACTAAAGGAGAATTGAGCGATCTGCAGAAAAAAGATCGAGCTTTAGGTTTTGAATTAGAAAAAGGACCTCTATTTCGTTTGTACCTCAACCTAGAAAAAGGTGGGGGGTACTCATTCATGTTTAGCCATCACCACACAATTTTAGATGGATGGAGCGCCCCACTTCTATTCAATTTTGTACACCGCCGCTATGCAGAAATCGAAAATAGGGTAAAGAGCACTCATACACAAGATGAGAGTTACTTTGTTGCCCAACGCTACTTGAGGGAAAATCAATCCTCACATAAGCTTTTTTGGGAACGGGAAGTCGATCGCATTGAAAACCCTTCCGATTTGAGCTTTCTGGCAAAAGAAAAGACTAACCTTTTCGCTTACCGCGAAATCAAAGAAACAGCAAAAGTATCGAGGTCTCTTGACCCCCCCCTTTATGCTTCATTGGTTAAGTTGTGCAAGGAGGAGGGAATCACCTTAAATGCAGTGGCACAGTACCTTTGGCACCAAGTCCTCAGGGTCTATGGGTTTAGTCAGCAAACAGTAGTTGGAACGGTTATTTCCGGTAGAGAGCTTCCTGTTCATGGAGTGACTGACTCTGTAGGTCTCTATATCAATACCTTGCCCCTTATCTTGGATCACAACCCGAATCGCCCCTTAGTTGATGTCCTTAAGGAGGTCCAGGATAAAGTTCAGTCTTTGAACACACACTCCGGAATTGATCTTGCTTCTTTGACAAAAGGGAGACAAGCACTATTCTTTTCTTTGCTAATTTTTGAAAACTACCCCAATCCCTCTCAAAACTCTGGGCCATCCTTTGAGGTGATTGAGACTGTTGAAAAGCTCAACTTTCCTCTTAATCTTCATGTATCGGAAGGAAGTGAAACATTAACTTTTCAACTCGAGTATGCATCCGAGCTCTTTTCACCTGAGCTGATTGAAAGCCTTATGGATGTGATGGTTCAAGTTGCAGATCAAATCCCTCGTTGTGTAAATCAGGATCAACATTGGGACTTTCTAACACCGGATTGTAAAACTGCTTTACAAGCTTGGAGTCAAACAGCGGCGCCTTTCAGTGAAGACAAAACAATTCCTGACCTTTTTGAAAGGCAAGTATTGCGTACTCCTGAAAATATCGCAATTTACTCGGGCGAACAGAAACTCTCGTATGAGGAACTCAATCAAAAAGCGAACCAAGTGGCCCATTTCTTAAAGGAGAGGTGGGGCGTTCAAGCGAATTCACTTGTTGCACTCTGCTTAGACCGGTCAGCAGATATGGTCATTGCTATTCTGGGGGTATTGAAAGCAGGGGGGGCTTATCTTCCTGTTGACCCTGACTTCCCGAAGGAAAGGATAGACTTTCTGATTCAGGATAGTAAGAGCAAAGGGGTGATTGCTCATCAAAGAGTCCGTGATAAACTCTCAGCGCACCCCTCCCTTTTCATTGATCGAGCAGAAGACTTAGGTCAAAGACCAAAGACAAACCCAAGGAGAGAGGAAGAGCTCGATATTGCTTATGTCATTTATACCTCTGGAACGACGGGAGTCCCTAAAGGTGTCAAGGGAACTCACCAAGGAATTGTAAATCGGATTGAATGGATGAATGATTTATGTCCTCTTGCAATGGACGATAAAATCCTTCAGAAGACGCCCTACACCTTTGATGTTTCAATTTGGGAGTTTCTATGGCCACACTGGTATGGAGCCAGTCTTGTTGTTGCTGAACCTGAAGCACATAAAGACCCAGAAGTGCTGATCGATACGATAGAGAGGTATGGGGTAACGATTTGCCACTTTGTCCCTTCTATGCTCTCTCTTTTTGAAGAAGCCTTAATAGAAAATAAGAGAATGGGTCCGGAGTCTTTGACCCATGTATTTTGTAGCGGAGAACCATTGCTTCAAGAGCAAGTCAGCCATTTCTATCAACTTTTTCCAAAAGGGAAAATCTACAATCTTTATGGACCTACAGAAGCTTCAATTGATGTTTCCTATTACCTGCCAGAGCCAGAAGGGCCTATTCGCATAGGTAAGCCGATTCATAACCTCTTCTTTGAGGTTCTTGATCCCTTTAAAAATCGCGTGCCAGTTGGGGCAGTCGGGGAGCTTTATGTTGGGGGAGTTGGGGTTGCAAAGGGATACTTAAACCGCGAAGACTTGACACGGCAGCGGTTCATAACGTCTCCCTTCAATGGGAGGGAACTCCTATACAGGACAGGGGATCTTGTATGCTGGACTCAGGAAGGCGAGCTAGACTACCTCGGAAGAATTGACGCCCAAGTGAAACTCCATGGGCAAAGAATTGAACTTGAAGAGATCGAGACGCAACTCAACTCCCACCCTCTAGTTGAAAAAGGCGTTGTTGCTCTCAAAGGAGCCTCTTTAGTAGGCTATACCATTTTAAAAGAGAAAATCCCTGAAAAAGAGTTGGTAGAATATCTCAGTCGCCTCTTACCAAGCTACATGGTTCCAAAAATTTGGGTCTCCATATCCTCACTCCCTTTTACATCAAGTGGGAAACTAGATCGAAAGGCACTCCCTTCCCCATCCCTAAATAGGATAAGTGAAACAACCCCAGATTCCAAAATAGAGAGGACGATCAGAGAGATTTGGAGCACGATTCTTACCCTTCCAGAAGAGTCGATTGGAACTGAAACAAACTTCTTTGCAATTGGAGGGAGCAGTATAGACGCGATTAGAATGATCGCTCAGATTCGCTCTCGTCTAAAGAAGTCTCTTAAAGTCGCTGATCTCTATGCATCCCCAACAATAAAATCTCTAGCAAAGCGCATTGAAAGGGGAGAAAGGCAATTGATTTTCCGATTAAATCGGGAAAACGAAGATCTTCCAAAATTATTTATGATACACCCTGGAGCAGGAGGGTGCGAGGTTTATGCCTCATTGGCAAAAGCTTTAGAAGGTGAGTATGTATGCTATGGAATCGACTCCTATAACCTCTATGCTGAGGATAAGATTTCCTCTGTTCCGCAGCTTGCAGACTACTATTTGAATGAAATCAAATCCTTAATTCCAAAAGATGACATCCATATTATGGGTTGGTCTTTAGGAGGTCTGATTGCACTTGAAATGGGCGTGATGCTGGAGGGCATGGGAAAGACAAATATACGCATTTCACTTCTCGATACGACCTTGGAAGATCCGAACCTTAAGCAACTTAGAGAAAACATTCCTTTTAAGGCAATCGAAGAGGACTATCATCGTCACGCTTTACATGAAGGATATGCTTCTTCCTATATCCAGAAGGTTTTATCCCTACTTCCTGTTGAACATAGCATGCTCTCCTATTCTCCAACTAAAAAACTCACGCATGCGCAAATTACACTATTTAAAGCGGGGCTAAGAGATGAAACGTTCCACGCCCCAGGCTATGAACAACTCTTTGAATACATAGCTTCTCTCCCCACAAGTAATATTGAAAGAGTGGTAGAAAAAAGCGAGCAACTCAATGTCATTCACTGCATTGAGTCTTCCCACCATTCTATTTTAAGAGAAGAAGGATTAATACGTTCGAAACTAACAAGTATAGGATATGAACTATGTTGACTACTGAGTCAGGATTAGAATGCAAAGTAGGAACAGGACGCTCTCACGGAACTTTTGGGGAGCTTTTACAGGGGATTCTTCCTGATGGAAAGAGTTTTATGGTGACCTTTCCTATCAACCTTTATTCTAGGGCTATCTTTACACCCGACTTTAAAACCTCAAAAGTCGTAGTGACTCCGAAGGAAAAAATCAAAGTCGCAATGATTGTAAACACAATTTTAGAGGAGTTCTCTATTTCTATTGGAGGTACAGTTGAGATTTGCTCTGAGATTCCCGAAGGAAAAGGGTTAGCGAGCTCATCAGCCGATCTCGTTGCAGCAGCCTATGCTTTAAGAGATGCGTTTTCTTTATCTGGACTTGATTCAACGGCTATTGCGTCTTTAATCAAACAAATTGAACCAACTGATGGAGTGATGTACCCAGGAAGCTCTGCATTTTACTATAAAGATGTAGAACTCAAGGAATCTCTTGCTCACCTCCCCCCCTTAGTCGTTGTTGGAGTTGATGAGGGAAATACCCTTGATACTCTGGAGTATAACCAAAGAGCCAAAGAACACACAAAAACCTGTGCTTTGCAATATGATGCGCTTTTACATCAGATGAGTCATGCAGTTAGAGACGGGGACCTATTTTCAATTGGTTCCATTGCTACAAAGAGTGCCATCATGAATCAAAGGCACAACTTTAAGCCCTCATTAGAGAAAGTGATTGCACTGAGTGAGCGCTATGGAGCTTTGGGAACAGTCATTGCCCATAGTGGAACCTTTATTGGAGTTCTTCTCGATCCAAAGGATCCAAAGCACCAAACACGTATTGCTGAAGTTTTAGAAGCAATAGAAAAAATGGGTAAGAAAGCTCATATTTTTCATTCTTTGGAGGAGAAAGTCCATTGTTAAAAAAGGGAATTCAGAGTTCTATTTTTGAAAACTACTCGAGCTCATTAATGAGTCCCAAACTCATTCAGCTTTCACATAACCTAACAATTGCCTATTTTGAGCTCATGAAGCTGATTCCCGCAAAGCATACCCTGATGAAAGCCATGGATGAGGGAAAGATTCAGCCCGACTATCCAATTATTGAAACATCGAGTGGGACCTATGCACAGGGCTTAGCTATCGTATGCAGAGAGCTCAATATTCCCTTTATCATTGTAAGTGATCCCATCATTAGCCCCTCTTTGAGATCTCGCTTAAACTCACTTGGCGGAAAAGTTCAGATTATCGAGCGCTCCGTTGATAATTTAAATATTCAGACCCTTCGCCTTTCCGCGCTCAAGGAGCACTTAGCTAGAAGTCCCCAATCTTATTGGCCCGCTCAATATGACAACCCCGAAAATCGCAGAGCTTATTCTTCAGTTGGGCAAACACTTCTCAATGAAATTCCTCAACCCTTTACCCTCGTTGGCGCTGTAGGATCCGGGGGATCTACATGTGGGATAAGCGAAGAAGTGCGTCGTTATGATGATCGTATGAAACTCGTAGGTGTTGATACATTTGGAAGTGTTCTTTTTGGCCTCCCAGCAGGGCCAAGGAAGCTCAGAGGACTTGGCAACTCTCTTATGCCGAAGAATGTTGTTCACAAGTTATTTGATGAGGTTCACTGGGTTTCTGCCAAAATTGCTTATAAAGCTCTTTGGGAGCTACACTCTCAAACAGGTATTTATGCTGGACCTACAACTGGAGCTGCTTTTCATGTGGCAAGATGGATCGCTCGGAATCACCCTAGTGAAAATTTCGTTTTTATTGGCCCAGATTCTGGACACCGTTACACCGACACAGTTTATAATCTAGAATGGCTTAAAAGTGAGGGGGTCGATATAAATAAGCCCTATCCAAAACCGCTCCACGCCGTTCACCTTAAAGAGGTTCAAGAAGAATGGACCTACTTTAACTGGAACCGACAATCCTATGAAAAAGTTTTGAGCCAATATGGATAAAATTGCCTTTATTGAAAGTAATACGACAGGGACAGGTGAAGTGTTTATTCATCAAGCGCGTGAAGAAGGTTTTGAGCCTCTTATCTTTACTGCAAGTCCTGGGAAGTACCCCTTTTTAGCAAGAGAGTGTATTCACCCCCACTTAAGTGAGACGCTAGATTGTCTAGCGCTTTACGATAAGTTGAAAAAAACTGAAGGGCTCAAAGCCGTTCTTTCCACTTCTGACAGTTATGTTCAGGTTGCGGCAGAATTAGGGAAAAAACTGAATCTTCCCCATACAAACCCCGATGCCATTCTGAAATGTCGGGACAAGTACTTCTTGAAACAAACTTTAGAAAAGCTTGGCTATCCCTATATAAGAACCGTCACAAGCGATTTAGAGCCACCCTTTTCTTACCCCTTAGTTGTAAAGCCAAACCCTGGAACGGGAAGTATTGGAGTCCAGTTGATCGAATCTCGCAGGCAACTTACTAGCCACCTTTCAAAGATCCGGGGGCCACACCTTTTGCAGGAATATATCGACGGTGAAGAATACTCTGCAGAAGTTGTTATGCAGAGCGGAGAGCTCCACATGTTGGGAATCACAAAAAAATATCTAGGACCACACCCATACTTTGTTGAGATAGGCCATGACTTCCCTGCTGTCATGAATGAAGAGCACACTAAAACAATTGGAGAAATGATAAAAAATGTCCTAAACGAATTCGATTACAATTTTGGGCCGATTCATGTGGAATTTCGGATCAAGCAAGGACAAATTTACCTCATAGAAATTAATCCCCGCTTAGCCGGAGGCATGATTCCTATACTGATTGAACAAGCCAAGGGGATTTCTCTGCTCAAGAACATTTTGCATATGTATTTGGGAAAGACTCCTACATTTAAGCCCAAGAGAGAAAACTTCACTTCTATTCGATTTATCACCCCCGAGGAGAGTGGAACTTTTGAGGGTATCAGTCGCTCCGAGGCTCAACTATACAAAAAAGTGGGAGATCCCATTAAACTGGAGGGGAACTTCCGAGACCGGATCGGGCATTTTATGACTTCTGGAAAAGATTTAGAGACCTGTCATCAACTTTTAAGTGAGAAAATGGATGGGCTAAAAGTATTGGTAAACACAAACTCTTCTTTATGTGGAAGAGGAAGGCTATCTTCCCCTCTTGATCCTAGAGTCAAGAGGATCCTTTCAGGAAGTAGCAGCAATGCTTTCGACCCTCTACCCTATCTCGATAAAATCAATCGTGCGCATCTTGCCATGTTAAAGTGTCAGGAGATCATATCCGAGAAAGAGGCTTCGGGGCTCATGGAGGGGATTGATCTCCTAAAAGTTGATAACTTTTCGAAGGTAAGAAAACTTGATGATCCCAGCGTAGGGTTTTATCTCGCATACGAGCAAGCTCTCATCGACTGTATTGGAATAAAAACAGCAGGCTTGATCCATATTGGGCGCTCCAGAAATGACATCAATGCAACCTTGCAGAAATATAAAACCTTAGAGATTTTCAATCGTTTAAGCCAATCTCTATGGGCACTCCGCTCCACGACCCTAATGCAGGCTGAGAAGTATCTTCTCTTATCTATGCCGGTATATAGTCAGTTTCAAGGTGCAATGCCTGCAACACTTGGATACTATTTGACAGGTGTTGAGGAATCCCTAGCATTTTCTCAAAGTCAATTACAGTATCTATTCCCTTCCATTTTGACATCAAATATGGGAGCCGTTGCTGGTGCTGGAACCAGTTACCCTATTGATCCTCAGGTTACGGCTTCCCATCTTGGATTTAAAGATACCTTTAACCACGCCTTAACGGCAGTTGCGACTCGCGATGTCGAGCTAACACTACTCAGTATTTCTACGACTCTAGGAGCGACACTCAGTCGCGTGGCGCAAGACTATCAGCTTTGGTTGACTCAAGAGTTTGCTCTATTTCAGCTTCCTGACAGTCTATGCGGAATCTCATCGACGATGCCCCAGAAGAAAAACCCCTACCTTCTCGAGAAAATTAAGGGAAAAGCGGTTCAAGTCAGTGGGGCATTAATGTCTGCTCTTGGAGCAGTCTATAAAACTCCATTTTCAAACTCAGTTGAGGTAGGAACTGAAGCAATGACCCCTTTGATTCCGAGCCTCTCCTCTTTAGTCCAAGCGATGGAACTCTCCTCACTTGTGATTCAACAAGCTACTCCAAATCAGAAAAATATGATACGCAGTAATGAGTTGGGCCTGACAGCTGCAACTCCTATTGCTGAAGAGCTTGCAAAAAATTCTCCTCTCACTTTTAGAGAGGCTCATGAGCATGTCGGACAAACGATTCTTAATGCAGAAAAAGCTGGGGAAGACAAGTTAACGGCTCTTCTAAACCTCCACCAACAATTTCCCAGTCAACCAGCATACTGGGCAGAAAAACTCAACTTTGGGAAGGGGCCTGGAAAAGAGTCGATCCGAGAAATTCTTAAACTGGCTACCACAAGGTTAAACCGCGATGCACGTGCGATTGTAGAACATCACTCTCGAAAATATCAAAAAAAGAGCTAAGAGCGTATCATTGATGGATGCAAAAACGATCTTTCACACTTATCGAAGTATTAATCTCTTTTGTGCTCGCTTCACTACTCATCGGAGCGCTTTTCTCTTCGTTAAAGACATCCATTTTGATTGATTTCAAGGCATCGCAGATCGAAAAGGATGTGATGAAGCGAGCGGCGATTCAGCACCGTCTCGACTCTTTGGTGTTTGCAGCCATCCGCCCACACAGCTCGAAGAACCTTGCTGAACAAGATGCTCCTTTTTGTTTAACGAACGAGAATGTCTTATGCTTTACTGTTGATAATGGAATCGATCCTGATCCCAACTTTTGTGGGCCGATCCAGACCTATTTCAAACTTGAGGGGGACTTAGGCTTTATGGTGATCTTAGAAGGGGCAGATGGGAGGGATTCTAGGAGCGAGGTGTTAATAGAAGATGTCAAGAAAGTTTCCTATAGATTTCTTTACCAAGATGATTCCGGCAGCTTCCTAGAATCGGAAGAGTGGAATGAAGAGAGGGGAAGCTTTCCTTCTGCTGTCAAGTTATGCATCGCCTTGGCCTCTAAGAAAAAATATGACTTTGTCTCATGGCTTTCCCGCTATCCTAAACCTATTTTATACTCGAAATCATCATGAATATCCTTCCGTTCGTCGTGACCATTTTAATGGTGTTATCCCTCTTTTCTCTCTCTCAGTTTAGAAATAGCATGTCACCTGAAACAACACTCTATATTTCCTACTTTAAAACGCTTAGAGAGGCAAGGAACCAACTTGCGCGTGATGTCTATCTAAAGCATCACGTAAAAAAGGATAAGAAGCAGAAAAATGTCCATGTCGAAAAAAAGGAGAACTCTTCTACGACGCCCTACTTTCGCCATCGCAATGTGGGGGCTAAAGAGGGGCGTCTTTCACTTCTTCCTCTCTTGAAAGGAGAGGATGACTCGGGAGTATTAAAGGAGCTCGCTCTGAAATACTTCCGTATGCTCTATGGCCACTTGCCTGGTTATAGAGAGACTCTCCTGCTACAAATTCTGGAGAAGCAAAAAGAGTACTATTTGGTTCATAACGAGACAATTCCCTGTTATGGATTGATGAGTGAGATGAAAAATATCGATGACTTTGAATACCGAGTATTTCGTGGCACACACGCCTATGACCCTGAAGCAGGTATTGGATTTCCCCCTTTTGAACACGCCTTCTCTTATGATGGCGATGGAATCAGAGCGATTCAGTTTAGCTATGCACCTAAAATGTTGTTAGGTGCGTTATTTTCTCCCGAGTTGGCTGATGAAATTGAGGAGATTGAGTACGCCGATCAAGTAAGTAAAAATGGGCGTAGGACTCCATGCAGTGCTGAGAAGCTAACAGCTAAAGCAAATGGAAAAATGATTCCCAATACACATCTTAAACTTGAGCTGATCGATTTTTCTGCAAAAAAGGAGTCCAAGAGATTTGTAGAAACTGACTTAAACACACAGATTACGGTGTGGGCAGAGCCTCTTTCTGAAAGTTAATCAAAAAGCTTGTCCCTTTGTTTTCTTGAGATGAAACAGAGATGACAGCATCGTGCTTTTTAATGATCCCTTTTACGATGGAAAGACCAAGCCCGGCCCCTCCCAGTTTTCTAGAATGTGACTTATTCACTGTGTAAAACCGATCAAAGACGTGATCAATATCACTTGAGGGAATTCCGATACCTTGGTCGGAAATAGTGAGGTTGACCTCGTTTGGGAGCTCCTCAATTTTAATCCCAAGCTTAGCTGGAGATCGGGAGTATTTCACGCCATTTTCCAAAATATTCATGAAAGCAAGCTCTAAGAGATCTGGGTCCCCTTCAACTGTAATGATATCACTATTGTGCAGAGTTTCAACTTCAACATCATGATGAACACTTAGAAGTGTATGAACACAATTATCTAAAAGACCCACCAGGTCACATTCTTGAAGCTTGGCTTTTGGAAGGTAGTCTAGATCATTCAACGTGAGGAGATTTTTGACGAGACTTTCCATTCGGGAACAATTCCGGACGATCTTTTCAACGAAGTCATCAAACATGGCCTCGGACATTTCTGGAAGGTCCCTCATGGTCTCGGCAAACCCCTTAATAATCGTAATAGGAGTGCGGAGCTCATGTGAAGCATTGGCAACAAAGTCCTTCCCCACTTGTTCCATTTGATGGTGGAACGAACGATCACATAAAAGGATGAGAAATGTTCCCGTGCGCTTCAAAGGTTTTGCAACAACATCGATAGAGGTTTTTCTCTCCTGATTTAATGGGAAGTTGATTGTACTCACCTGTCCCTTCTCTACGGCATTTTTGGCAGCTTTCATACATGCCCTTAGCAAAGGGGAGTGCTCTTTTATATCAAACAGGGAGTGCAGTGTTTCTAAACCCAAGCTCTTCTTTGCCAAGTGATTGATTTCAAGAACATCACCACTTCCATCGATAAGGATAGCCCCTTCGTGGATCGCTTCAAGCAGTGCAGTTCTTTGAGTCTCTTTAGGAAGCTGGTCTTTTTTGATAGCCTTAAGAAATGTAAGAGAGATCACCCCAAATATTGAAAGAAAAAGGGTCCATTCATACCAGTTTTGTACAGCTTGAAAGCTGCCAATCATCATAAACAGAAGCGTCGCAAATAGAATGAGCATGTGGAGTCACTTTTTCCCCCATCATGCCAGAATAGTGTGTTAATCCTATAGAGTAAAATGACTAGGAATATGAGTGCCGCTGTTGACGATGATGATTCCATCTCGAATAAAGATGCCATCCCCATCATACTTTTTGAGTTTTTGGGCATTCACAAGCTTGACATTATCCCCAATCGTCACATTTTCATCGATGATCGCCTTTTCGATGACACAATTTTTGCCGATCTCAAACTCCTTTTCATCGGGATCTAGTGTATCATAGTAATAATCATTCCCAGCTAAAATGGAGTCTCGAATGATTGTTCCTGATTTGATTACAGAGCGAATTCCAATCACTGAGCGGCTAATTTCTTTGGCTTCGATGACAGCCCCGTCACAGATAATGGATTCGGTGACTTGAGTATCGGCCAGTCTCGCTCCTGGTAGGTAGTGGTTGTGAGCATAGATGGGGAGCACTTCATTGTAGAGATCGAGGCCGAGTGAGTTCGTTGTGAGAGATAGGTTCGCTTCATAATAGGAGTGTATGGTTCCTATGTCTTCCCAATACCCTTTATAAAGGTAGGTAGCGGTATTCCCTTTCTTGATTTGCGTTGGAATGAGGTGCTTTCCAAAGTCCTCTCGCAAATCTTCTTCGAGGAGCTTGATCAGCGCCTCTCTTTTAAAAATATAAATCCCCATTGATGCCAAATAGCATGGGGAGGAGTCGATCTCGATCCTTTGCTTTACATTACATGATTGGGGGATACGGAACTTCTCAAGGATCTCAGGTTCTTTGGGCTTTTCGAAGAAGTCGATGACATTCGAGTGTTCATCAATGTTCAATAAGCCAAGGCGTGGCGCGGCCTTTTCATCTACAGGGAGAGAGGCAATTGTTAAATCTGCCCCTTTTTCATCGGCAAATTTGAGCATTCCCTCCATATCCATATTGTAGAGTTGATCTCCAGACAAAATCAGGAAGTAGTCAATAGGAAGTTGCATCAATTGGTGCAAACTCTTTCGCACTGCATCGGCAGTTCCTTTATACCAGACCTTCCCCTCGGGCCTCTCTTCTGGGCTGAGAAGGGTCAGGCTGCCCCCTTGGAAGTGGTCGAGTACGAAGGTTTCTTGAATATGTTGATTGAGCCCTGAGGAAAAGTACTGCGAGATCACAAAGATTTGGTTCATATTGGAGTTGAGAGAATTCGAGATAGGGATATCAATCAGGCGGTAGCGCCCACCAAAAGTGACCGCAGGTTTGCATCGGCTATGTGTCAGCGGGTAGAGGCGGGTTCCCTGTCCCCCTGCAAGGATCACGCAAGCTGCTCGACTCGTCAAATCGGTCTTTTTTCTGACGATTCCCATTCAAACCAACAAACTTATAATTAATAGAAATAAACCTTATATTATTTCATATAAGATAAATTATAAGATTGATCAATAAATATAATTTATTTCTTAGGGTGACTTCCAGTTTTTAATTACGAGCTCCATTTCTTCTCGGAGCCCTCTTGGAAGCTTGGGGTTTTTGGAAATCTTAATAAACCGCTCGCGCTCATTCTCTTCTGATAAATAAGAGCAGGTAAAAATCAGGTAGGTTGCAAGGCTGGACCTTTTTAAAACATCTTCCTCTTCGAGGAGATTAAGACAAGGAAGAGAGACTTCCGGGTCATCGCTGAAACTGTTGAGAGCGATTGCCGCGTACTCATTATCTTTAGAGTAGGGCTTCTTTAGCAGCATTTTAATGAGAAAGGATTTAGCACTCTCTCCAAATGAGCAAAGGGACTGAATGATTTCTTCATCAGTGAAGAAATTGTTGTGTCCAAGCGCTTCAAATAGAGGGGGAATGGCTCGTTCATCTTGAATGCGGGAAAGACAGCGAGCCCCAAAGATGGGGGCGCGACCATAGCCTGGGAAGAGAGGGTCGTAAAACATATCTGCGCTAACCAAGTGGATCAGCATAGGTACAATCGCCTCTCCTTGATCGACGATCTTATCCATTTCCTCGTCAGGGGTCTCCTCTTCTGATAAGATGAGATCGCTTAGGAGAATTGAAAGGGGGTCGCTACTTGTGTCCGAGTAAATGTCTTTTAACCCTTGATAAAGCTTTTTTGCTTCCTCAACGACAGCTTTCGCCGCTTCTGGTAAATAGGTGGAGGCTAAGTCCTCTTTGGCTTCTTCTTCGAGCTGTTTAAGCTTTTCTATTTCTTCAATCTCGAAGTCGGGCATGATGCCGACACCATTTTGTTTGTAGTACTGAAGCATCACCGCGAAGCTGGATCCAAAATGGGACTCACGGTGCATGAGGATTTCCATATCCAAAGTATCAATGATCGGAGAGGGGTCACTTGACATCGTATTAGCCTCCTTGAAAGGCTTGGTCTTTTAAGAGAGCGGCGTTGTAGCTTGAGCGCACGAAAGGACCACAGTACATGTACTTGACGCCAATACTTTTCCCGAACTTTTCATATTCCTTGAACTCGTCAGGGTGAACGAAGGACTTAACTAGAAGCTTATTTTTGTTTGGCTGCAAGTATTGTCCCATGGTGATGATTTGGCATCCAGCGCTAAAGAGATCTGTGATTGTTTCTTCAACTTCTCCTTTTGTTTCCCCAAGACCTACCATAATCCCAGATTTGACAAAAGGAATTTGCCCCGATTTTTTTACGTAGTTTAAGACGGATAGAGATCGATCATAGGTGGCTTTATGACGGACGCGCGGGGTCAGGCGTCGCACAGTTTCGATGTTGTGGTTAAAGATTTCGGGTTTTGCTTCGACAATGATGTCAAGCGCCTTGACATTCTCAGAAAAGTCTGAGGTGAGCACTTCGATCGTTGTGCCCTGACATTCTGATCTAACCGTTTCAATGATCTTTGCGATATGAGCCGCTCCTTGATCCGAGAGGTCATCTCGTGCCACCATCGTGATGACAACATGCTTCAGGCCAAGCTCTTTGACTGACTCTGCAATGCGCATCGGTTCATTCTCTTCAAGCGCTTTGGGATTTTTTGAAAAGTCGATATCGCAGAAGCCACAAGCGCGAGTACACTCTTTCCCCATCGCTAAGAAAGTCGCTGTCTTGTGGGAGTAACACTCTAGCCGGTTGGGGCACTTTGCCTCTTCGCAAACGGTATTGAGAGCGTGTTTAGAGAGAATTTTATTGGTTTTCGCGAGCTCTCCCCCGCGCGGCAACTTCCGGTGGAGCCAGCTCGGGAAACGGCCGGAAGGGCGATCAGATTGCTCCGGATTCTCTGGCAGCTTATTGAGCTTCGGCCTGTGATTGAAGAGTTCTTTTGTCGAAGTCATTAGCGAATTTTTGGTGGGAAGTGAATTGGAGTGTCATTAGCAAGAAGGGCCGCTTCAAGCCAGGCCTCTGGCATTGTGGGGTGCGCGTGAATCGTATCTGCAATACAGTCGAGAGTCAGTTCATTGCTAATCGCAAGGCCCATCTCTCCAATCATCACAGAGGCGCCATGTCCAACGACTTGTGCGCCTAAAATTTCACCCGTTTGTTTATCGGTGATGACTTCAGCAAACCCATCGGTTTCACGCGTTGCAACTGCTTTACCCAATGCTTGGAAGGGGAAGCGTCCAATAGAGGTTTGGTATCCTTGCTCTTTCGCTTCTTCTGCAGTCATTCCCACACAGGCAATTTCAGGGTGGGTAAAGATGACAGCTGGCACGGCGTTGTAGTGGATGTGCGCAGCCTGTCCACAGGCATTTGCTGCTGCCACGATCCCCTGGTGAGAAGCGACGTGGGCGAGCATTGCTTTACCCGTGATGTCTCCAATGGCGTAGATACCGGGAACGGCGGTCTCCATTTTCTCATTCACTTCAATTGCGCCCATCTTATTGACTGTAAGACCGGCTTTTTCGAGCCCGAGTCCTTTGGAATTGAGGCGTCTTCCAACGGCAACGATCGCCATCCCACTGTCGAGCTTCTCTCCACCTTTCAGGTGAATCGTGACGCTATCCCCTTTCTTCTCGATGGTTTCAACTGCGGTATTGGTGCGAATATCAATCCCTTGCTTCTTGAAAGCAGAAGTGAGGGCAGAAGAAACAGTTTTTCCTTGCGCCTGAACAATAGATGGAAGCGCTTCAATAATCGTAACCTTTACGCCAAGCTGAATGAAAAGAGAGGCAAATTCACAGCCAATATATCCTCCACCAATGACGGCAATCGAATCGGGGAGCTCAGTCAGCTCTAGAATAGAAGTGGAGTTGCGAATGAGCTTGTGGTCGCAGGGAAACGCGGGAATATCGACAGGTTCAGAACCGGTTGCAATCACGATCGATGTTGCCGAAATCAGAGCCTCATCTTCTCCCAGTACTTTTAAACTATTTGGTGAAGTGAACTGCGCATCCCCATTAAAAATGGTAATGCCATTCGATTTAAGTAAGCCACCTAAGCTTGTGCGGATTTTTTCGACGACATCATTCTTTCTCTTTGTCATCTTCGCGTAGTCAAAAGAAACAGATCCGACGTTCACACCGAAATCTTTCGCGTGGTTCACTTGCGTGTAGACACTTGCACTCGCAAGCATCGCTTTGGAAGGGATACACCCAACATTTAAACAGGTTCCTCCCAAATATTTTCGCTCAATGAGTGCAACTTTTTTCCCCATTTGCGCTGCTTTAATTGCGGCAACATAACCCCCAGGGCCTGCTCCAATTACAGCAAGATCGAATTTCTTTGTTTCAGACATAAAAGGACTCCTGTATTATTAGTAGCATTTTAATCCTTTGGGATAATTTATTTCTATTCTAAGGTAATATTTAGCTATGATAAGGGGACTGCTTAAGCAGTCCCAAAAGGAACTTACAGGGAGCCCATGGCATGAATCAGCTCAGCAAAACAGTGGCATGTTCAAATTGCCAAGCAGACGTCAACAGTGAGGCAACCTATTGCCCCTTTTGCGCTGCAGATCTTTTAACGGGGTCTAAACGGGAACAGGAGCAAGCTGTGCAAAGTGACATGTTTGAAAACCAGACATTAAAAGATAGTTTAGCATCTCTATATAAGCCCCCTTATTCCATCCGAAATCAACAAGGTGTTGGAGTTCCCGATGAACGTGAAGAATCCCCCTTCATCAAGGCAGCCCCCCAAAAAGAAGATCCTCTTTTTCAGCCCTATGAGGCGACACAGCCACCACCACAACCCCCAGAAGAAATCGTCCAAGAAGAACCCCCAGAAGAGGATAAACAGCGCGGTTTAGTCTCTCCACTTCTCCTTCTCCTCGTCGGAACGCAGCTTGCCCTGCTTGGCCTGCTCATTCTCCTTTTCTCAAAGGATGGTCTAGTGACACTCGAATGGCAAAGCAAACATTGGTTTATCTATTGCCTCATTAGCGCGCCCCTTGTTTTCCTAGGCGTGAGACAGCTGAAGCGTTTTGAAGCATAATTTTGAAACCATCCTAAGAGCCGTATATTATGGGACTGCTCTCGAAATTCCATCCTCACACATTTTGCACCTTTTTTGGCAAAATCAAAATTTTTGCAAATCTCCTATACGTGAGGTATATGTAGATTTTCAACTCTTTCGATTTTTCTCAAAAACCGCTCCAAAATCTGAAAAGACTTTCGAGAGCAATCCCTTTAACAAAAAAAAGCGTTAGTCTAGGATAATTGCAAAAAAACAAAATTTTTCTTACATGTATGACCCATCCAATAGCCAATGACCGAACGCATCCCTCCCCGTTTTCAATGGAAGGGGCAAACACACTCACAGCTCTAAGTCTGTATGGGGCCGCCCTAGCAACAGCTGCAGTCGCCTGGAACATCATACGCAAAGGAAACCAAGTCCAGATGCGAGATATTGGGATCCTAGGAGTGAGCTGGGCACTATTTGGGTGTGCAAAGCTGTATGATCTATCGCGCCAGAATCAAAATTTAACCCAGATGGTTCTACAATTAAGTGAACAGCTTTTAATAACTCGTCTGGAGAAGCCGCCGCTTAAAGAAGAGAATCAAAAGTTAAACGAGAGGGTTCAACAATTAAAAGAGCAACTTAAAACGAGTGAGATAAGTAAGGCAATACTTAACGAAGAGAATCAAATTTTAACCCAGATGGTTCAACAATTAAAAGAGCAACTTGAAACGAGTCAACAGAAGGAGTCCAAGCTTAAAGAACAGAACCAATGGCTCATCACTCGACTAAAACAGAAGCAAATAAAAAGACTTGGGCCCAAGCCGACTTCTATTGTCTATTCCTTTCTTGAAGGTGAAAAAGACAAAAAGTCCTTTGCTCATGTAGACAAAGAAACCTATGAGATTTGTGCGATCCAAGAGCTTACTATGAAGCTCGACCAGATACGCCTGGAATACCTGATCGATAATGCAAAAAAAATCCACTACCCCTATCAGCAACTCATTCCCAACTTAGATCTCGGTCCACTCGCCACCACCTTTACCGAGAACTTAGAACACACCACCAAATGCATCGCTCCCGATCGAAAAGAAGAAGATGATCTAGCCTACCCTAAAGGGTTCAACAAAGTGAGAGCCTTTGTCACGACAACGCTAAAAAACGCCGAGGCCCTCCAAAAGCTGTTCCCAGCAGCAATCACCACACAGCTTCCCTCTATATTTGGCCCCGCAAAATGGAACCGATACTTTGGAGAGATTGGAGCCGTTCCTCCGCTACCAAAAAATATCGCTGACATCCTCAACTCCCCCTGTCCCTATTGGGAAGGAAAAAAGGTTTATGAGACCCATATGCTGACCCTCATTCCTGCAACACTGAATGGGACGCCATTTACGCTGAATCTCCTAGGACAAATCATCAAAACTCCTCAAGGAGAAGGGCACGCTGCAAAATACTATAGCGAAGTTACTAGAACACTAAAAGAGAGAGGAGACATTTCCAACGGCCCCTCTACCTGGTCTCTGATCACCAAGGATGTCATCCCCGAAAGCAGAAACAAGAGCTATAATGATCAAACAGACCTTCTTAAGAGGGAATACTCCACCCCAAAAGCGCTAGAGCTCGCCACAGCGATTTTTATGCACCATGTGGAAACAGGAGAAAGGCTCTATAGCGATAACCCAAATACTCATAGTCGCTGCGAAGAAAAGGTAGATAATAATCAGTGGCGGATGACCATTGGTTCGTTTGGGGCGTCTGGCCTGTACGTCGGCTCCCACAGCGGCGACCACAGCCGCGACGACGGCGGCCTCGCTGGCTCTAGGAAGTTCTAATTGGCTATTGGAACTTGGTTTATTGGCGAGCGCTGCGTTGGCTTTTTGGGGCCCCGAAGGGGCCTTGGACTTGGCGAGGATAAGGGAACTTAAGAGAAAGACTTTATGAGGTGGGGAGGTGCGATTTTTTATGGCAATTTGCTTGAGTTATGAGTGCGGATTAAGTAGAGACTTTTTCAGCTGTGAGGCCGCACCCTTCCTTAAGGCGGCGCTCTAAGCGGCGCCGGGTTTTCGTGTGGAGGAATGAATATTGGGGGAGGGCCATTGCTAGAAAGCGAAGTGTTTGTTACGATCTTTTTCTTATTCGAAAGGGAGTGGATTTTTTTCAAAATGTTAAATTTTATCAGACAGTACCTTTAAAGAAGGTGGATAAAAAAAAGACAAAAGGTCTGAAGACCTTTTGTCTTTGGATTTGCTTTCAAGACTATTGAGGGACTGCTTAAGAAATTCCATCCTCACACATTTTTCGACTTTTTTGGCAAAATCAAAATTTTTGTAAATCTCCTATACGTGAGGTTATGTAGATTTTCAACTCTTTCAATTTTTCTCAAAAAACGCCGCAAAATCTGTAAAGAGCGACTTTCGAGAGCAGTCCCATTGAAGCTATTTGTCTAATCTTAAGTTTTTTTCATTGGTTGATAGTCGCGAATATTCTTAGGGTCACTAATGTTGTTAGTTGTTTTCGCTTCAGTTATTTTTGGGAACAGCAAATCTGCAGCCATGGCTGCTGTGTTTTCTTTTTCATTTTCAGTTGCTGACTTTTTGCTGCTTTGAAATGTTGTCTTTATACTAGTTATAAAATTAATACCAAACATTTTTACACCCTTCTTTTTTTTGCTTATAATATTTTTTAATTAAATTAATTATATCATAATTAACTTTTATATTCAATTAAAAAAATTAATATATTAATGCTATTAAGCACACTCTCTTATTGCGAGAAATCAAGGGGTACATCTCCTTAATTTGCTTAGCATTAGAAGGTAGTTTGTTGAATAGGCAAGGGCTTAGTTATGTAAGTCCTTGAAGAAGAGGGACTACCAGGAGTAGTACATGGTCAGAACGGCTGAGGCGAAGTTGGAGGAGTTTCTTCCTGTTACAGCAACCCAACCACCTAGGAGAAAACCTAAATTGTCCTTGGGGTTGTACTCGATTGCAGGAGCGATACTGAACTGATCATTTGATGGGGTGCCCACGCTGGCAGTCTTACCTTTCGTATCCACTCCTTTCTTACCAGAAAATGTGGAGTGATTTTGGTAGGTATAGACGAAATCAGAGGCCAAGACCCATTTTTGATTAAAGCTCCATTCAAAGGACCCATCAATTGCTACATTATTCCCAGGACGGACTTTCCCCTTCGTTCCATATCCCCCTCCATAAGCGTTGAATCCACTCACATTCGTAGGGACAGAAAAGCCATAATTAAGCGAGCCGCGCACTTTAAAGGGATGATCTGATATCCACCAGATGACTTTGGACATGTTTATGGCGAATGAGGTTCCGTAAGCTCCTGTTCCCGTTGCATCAATTCCATTCTTTTTCGCGCTGAGTCTTTCATAGCGCCCTGTCGGAAAGGACTCTGTGACAGTAAAGCGCACATTGGGTTTATAGGGCTGTTCCTTCATCAGGGGGATTCCTAAAGAGATTGGTGTATCTCCCCAGTGAGTGCTTGTCTCGCCTGACTGCCTATTGTAACTGCCGCTAGGAGCAATCGTGAAGTCTAACCAACTGAGTAGTCCTGTTTGAAAGACAAATTGGGTTTTAAGTTGGTAAATCGTAGGAATAGAAATTGATTTGCGATTCGAAGTGAATTGTCCATAGGTCCAAGTCGAGAAGAGGTAGGGTTGAATGACAAAGGTTCCTGGAGGAGCATTCGTTGCACCGGGAGTAATTAGGGGGCCTGCATACCAGGGGTTGAACATCTTTTTCGCTATCGCAAAATTTTGCTCTGCTTCTTTGAGCTCTTTTTGTACCACAGGAAGAGGTGGGGGATTTTGTGGAAGTGTGGTTTTAGCATCAGCATGTGCAACCACTCCAGTTGTTGTAAGTAAAAGAGATAGGAGCCATTTCGATAAGTGATTTCTTCTTCTCATTGAAATATAACCTTATTTAGAGGGCGACAAAAAAATGATTTTAATCATAAGGTAAAAAATCTGCTAGTAAAAACATTGATAGGTCAGAAAGATGTCAGATATTTCCTCAACACCGCCATCGCATTCAAATCAACCCGAAGATGTACAAAAGTATCAGCAAGACTTTGCGAAGAGCGTGGAGCTCTTTCGCCAAGCATTTCAGGACTATAATCACCCTGATAATGATGAGGCAAAAAAAGCCAAGCTCGAAGAAGTGATGGAGCAAGCTTTAACCATCATGAATCAAACAGCCTCCACCGTTTTAAAGGAAGAAAAAGGGCGTGTGTCTGAGGAGAGGTTGAATCAAGACTATCATGCTTTCATCAAAGAGCCGTCCCAGGAAAACCACGATCGGATCATGACTGACTTAGAGCAGTTAAATGAAGAGAGCTAGAGCTGACACCATCGCAGTTGGGACTGCTCTTGAAAGTCGCTTTTTGCAGATTTTACAGCAATTTTTGAGAAAAATTGAAAGTTTTGAAAATTCGCATATGCCTAAGTATAGGGAATTTGAAAAACTTTTGATTTTGCCAGAAAATGAGTAAACGCTGTGAGAATGGACTTTCTTAAGCAGTCCCCAGTTAGAGTGAGAAGAGAAATGTCGTTTATTTCTTTCCAGTTTGGTTGCTTGATGTGGGGAAAGATTGCTTAAATGTGGTTAGATGGTGATAATGTTAACATATTGTTTATAGACTAGGAGAGTCACCATGGAAGCTTATTGTCAGGCACGCCCTTTAGAGGCTGAAACTAAAAACGTAAAAGTCACCACATGGATGCAGGTAGTTGTTGGCAGCATGCTTTTAGCTCTATGTGCTCAAATTAGCATTCCGATTCAACCTGTCCCTATGACACTTCAGACTTTGGCGCTCTATCTTTTGGCGACCTCTCTTGGAGGAAAGAAAGCGGCCATGGCAGCCCTGCTCTACCTTGCAGAAGCGACTGTTGGGCTCCCTGTTCTTGCTGGAGGAAACATCAATCCTTTATGGATGTTTGGCTCAAGTGTGGGATATCTACTCTCTTTCCCCGCTGCAGCTTATGTGATTGGGTCAATAAGTCAGAGACACACACCTTCTTCAATACGAACAGCGCTTGCAATTATGTCGGGCCAGGTGATTATTTATGGATTGGGAGCGCTCTTCCTCGCACAATTTATTGGAACGCAATTGGCACTGACCCTTGGTGTTTTACCGTTCTTAGCTTGGGATGCACTTAAAGTGCTATTATGCTCGTGCATCACCAAATACAGCGGTAAGTTGGGAAAGAGCCTAGGCTAGGTTCCCACGCGGTGATTGTTGAAAGTAGCCTGCATCTTGCAGAATGCGCTCAGCAGAAGACTCAGACCCTCGATAGCCAAGCTGATAAAGCTCTGCTTGTAGTTGCTCAACTTCGCCGTTATTTGCGTCATCGTTTAATGCTTTTTTGTACTCAGCCAAAAGGGGGCGAAGTCTTTTTTCAAGTGCGACCTGCACCATTTTTGGCGTAAACAGTGAGCTGGCCAGAGTTGCGGCTTTATGTTGTCCAGCATCGTCAGAAATCAGAGCTGTCAGTTGATTGAGAAGGACTCCACTATTTGGGTCGTAGAGATTAAAATCACCGTAAATCCCCAGTCGAGGCGACAGCAAATGCATTATGAACTTGGCTTGGTGTAAATATTCTGGAAGCCTTGTAGGTGAGCAGTTAGCGATGGATGCTATAAACTCTCGGCTTTTTAGCACTTCTGTAAAAAAGGTCTCTTGAACAAGAGCATGAAGAGAGGGCCTTTCTTTGTCTCCTCTTTCATATTTTGCAAACCTAGGTTTTTTTGCAGTAATGCTGCGATAGAACTGGGCAATCCCATCTTCTTTCCCAGCAGGACAGTTTTGAATTGATTCGAGAACTTGCGCGAGGGTTTGTTCTCTTGCCGTCAGTGTTTCTTGCTCCGGGTGCTCTTGACTAAACAGATGGAACATGATTGTAAAAAACCGCACTGCATCGGGGGAGAGTTTTTTGGGGGTTTCATGAAGTTCATTCCAAAGTCGAGTTAAATAGAGGTCTTTCGAAAAAGCACCTCCCTTTTTTTCGATTTCTTCTAAAGATTCCTTTGTTGCTTGAAGTTCCTTTTTTTTCTTATTTTCTAAGGCGTCAATAAGGTGTTTTTCAAGGGTTTTCTGCTTTCTACTGACCTCACAAAATAACTTTCTGAAATCTTCTTTGGTGGGGATTTTTCCCTGAAACAAAATCTCTAATTCTCTAATAGACAAGAAGGTTGCAGGAGAGCTATTCGCTGACAAATTTTGCAACAGGCGGTTCTTATTTAGGATTGATTCAAAGCGCGGTTTTTTCTCATTTTTTTTGAGTTCTTCGTAAATTCTTACAGGATGTTTTTCCGTATTGCTACTATTGATAGAGGAATAGTGAGAAAAAATTGCTATGTGTTCTGGACTCATAGGCTCAATACCAAAAAAATCCAAGCTTTCATCTGTCAAAAGCCATTCTAAAAAGTAGTGTGCAGTGCTCACTTGACTGAGTTCTTTCGAATCTGATGCTTGGAGAAGATGCTCTTTGATTTTTTCTTTTGAACATAGGCCTTGATCTATTAGAGATTTCAAAACCGTGTGTTTGTTTTCAAAAACGGTAGGTCTCTCTTGCATCATTCTCCACGCTGTTTGATGGAGCGAAGGGGGCAAGAGGGTCATAGATTTAGCCATGAGTAGGCGCTCTTGCAATGTCAAATGGTTAGCATAGGAGCCCAGCTGAGTCTGCTTTAATACTTGATCTGGCAGTAGACTAAGTGCTCCCGCAGCAGTTACCCATTCGTGTTTGCTTGTGGATTCACCTGCGATCGTTTCAAGCCATGATGCATGGATGTTACTTTTGCTTCCTTTGATCAAGCAATCAAGACTTGTATAGGCATTGCCTGCTATATCAGCTGTTTCTCCCTCTTGTAGCGCAATTCCCAGGTTGTTCCATGCAACCCTTAGTTCTGGTTCACAGCGAACAGCTTGCATAAAACACTTTTTTAATGAAAAGTCTCTATCATTTATCTTGACCACATCGCCGGGCTTCATTGTAACCCCAAGATTGTTCCATGCTTTCCCATGTTTTTGGTTGTGCTCAAGTGTTTTGATAAAACATTGCTGTTTATTGATTGGGCGAGCGGCAATAATAGCTGATGCAGTAGGGCTTAGTTTAGTTCCTACAAAGTACCAGGCCTTGCTGTAATCAAGGGAGGGGGAAATCTCATAAGAATGACTTAAAGCTTGTGCAAAGCACCCCATCTTGTCGTAACTATGGCCATGGATAGTTCTTTTCTCGTCATGTTTGAGCAGGATTCCAAGCGCATACCATGCTTGATGGTTTTGATAATCATGCTCAATTGCGTGAATGAAACAGCACTTGTTAGAACGAGATTCCCCTCTGACTTGGATGCTCTCGTTATCTTCCATTAACGACCCGAGCTGATACCAATTTGCACTATCGGTTGAACCTTGTTCAATTGCACGGATTAATGCTTCTTTCTCAACGGGTGAAGCATTGCATCGCTGGCTAGGGGAGATCACTTGTTCTGATAAGGAAGTAATGCTCATATATTCGTAGTTAATTTCAAATTAATAATTAACTAGATTTTACATTAATCAATAGTTTTAGTTAATTCAAATAGTAATTACGATTAATGTGATACTTTAATTTAAATAAAGGAGCTTTCTAGAGCAGTCCCGTAAAGTAATTGGTTTATATAGGCCTGAGCTCAGTAGGTTGAGCTGTTTTTGTTTTGCGCAGAGATAGGCTTGCCATGATCCCAAGACAAGCTAAGTAAAGCGCTGGACTATGCTTCCAGCCAGACACTTGATAAATCCATAGATTAAGCGGGGTAGTGAGTCCTCCAAAGACTTGATGGCTTAAGGCTATGCCTACAGACATCAGAGTAAACCGGTATTCTTTTGGGGTCACCTCATGGAGCCAAGCGTAGATCGGTGCTGAAAAGCCAACAGCTAAAATGACAAGTAGAATCCAAGAGCTGATGATATGAAGGGAGTTTGCTCTTAGCAAAAAAGAAAAGATAGGAAATGCGCAAACAATGATCAAGAGAGCAAAGGTTCCCATGACCTCTTTTTTAGAGCGCTTCATGGCTAAGAGACCGAATAGGGGTAGAAGGAAAAAATCGAGAACTAAGATCCAGGTATTCATTTTGACAGATTGAGAGGTTGATAGCTTTGAGACTAGAGGCAAGTAGTTATTCAACAGAGTTGTTGCACTCTCGTATAGCGCGTTCGAAAAACCTGTGACAAAGAATATGCTTAATAAAAGTGAGCGGTAATTCCACAGAACTTTTCGAGTGGGGACTGGTTCCATGGAGTTTTCCTCTTTTGGCTCAACAATGAACCTGCGAACTAAGAGGCCAATCAATCCTGTAAGCGCTCCTGCCCAGTAGAGAAAGCGCCATCCGATCTGGATGATTTCAAGGTGGTTCAAAAGAGTCACAGCAAAGGCTGCTACAAGAATCCCCAATACCGATGAGCAGTCAAAGATAGAGCTATATAAGCTCCGTTTTTTGGGAGAGCAGTTTTCCAAAATAAGCAGAGCCCCGCCAGTACCCTCTCCAGAAGCAAAGAAGTTTTGGATCATGCGCAATAGTGCAAGTGAAAGGGGAGCAAGCAAACCAACTTTTCCGTATGTGGGCAAGCATCCGATGAGAAAGGTTGTGAGTGCCATTCCCACAAGGGACCAGACGAGAACATGTTTTCTTCCAAATCGATCTCCCATTTTTCCAAAAACGAAGGCACCAAGAGGTCTCGAGAGGAATCCAAGGGGTGTCATTGCATAGGTGAGAATGATCGCAGTAAGGGGAGAGGTGTTATGGAAGAAAAGAGGGGCAATGAATGGGGCGATAAAGTTGAATAAGTATTTATCGTAGTGTTCGCAAATATTCCCAATGATTGCGCCCAAGAATTTGAGCTGAAAAGACTGTCTGTTCATGTGCCACTCTCCTTACGCTAGTATGATCTAGTTCAAGTTATAGGGTTGGAACGCTGTCCTCTCAGCCCATTTCGGGCACCCCTGGTGAAAATTTATTAACCATTTTAATTTGGTCAAACCTACATGTCAAGTGAGCGCAAAAACTTGAGGCGCCCACTTTCTCCTTCTAGCAGAGAGTCTACGACTGGACTCCTGTGATTTCCCCCTTTTAACGATTCTGCATTGATTTCGAAGTGCACTCCGCTTAGAATGGCTCTTCCTTTGCCGAAGCTGCAGGAAATAATGGCGGCTTTGTTATCGTGATCAGAGTAAGTGCCAATGACCTCGGTGTTGGGCATTTGCTCAGCCCCTTCAAAGTAGCACCCCCCATTATAGTATAGGGGTGTTATGCCTTCGCCTAGTGCTATAGGTGAAGCATAGGCTCCTTCGTTAGAGTGGTAGTTAAATGGGCCATAGAGCGTTCCAATCGCTTTTCCTGGGAAAAATTCTAGAAAACGGGAATCACAAATCTCTAGCTTTGAACCCCTTTCAAACTCAATGAATTTACTTGCAAAGTAGGCTCCTGCACAAATGCCGATGAAGTTTCCTCCATTTGCGACAAACTGTCTCAATTTTTCTGTCCCTTTTCCTTTTAGATCCCGGTTGTATGGAATGTCACGGCCACCTGGAAATACCACAAGATGTGTTGATGCCTCCCAATTTGAAAGGGAAAGTGTTTTATGATCAACAGTAGCTACAGGTGATTTTGGGAAAAGGTTTTGAAATGTTTTGATAGTTTCATTGAGAGATAGAGTGCTCACCCCATCCCCTGAATAGACTAGAATTGTGCTCATTCGAAGATTTTTTGGAAGTTCAGTTTTTCTCCTGCAAGGACGTAAGCTGTTGCGGGAATATTTTTTGTACTTGCAATCATATGACTTAGGTAATCTGCATACTCTTGAACTGGCTCATCGGAGCTGGGAACGCGCAGTCCAATAAATGTGAGCGCAGCATCGTGCGAGTAGTCGGCAATATGCGCATGGAAGTCAGGAGTTTCATTTATATAGGGCTTAAAAAAAAGATTTTTAAAGCGCAGGACCTTGTGATACTTATCAAAAAGCTTTGTCATGTAAATGCGCGAGGCTTCATTTTTGACAATCGTCTTAATTATAATCTTGTCGTTTTGCCACTTTTTACTTGTTTGGATAATGTGAGCAAGAGCTAAGCTGAGCTCAAAGTTAGTTGAGTACAAACCACTCCACCAAAGGTCAATATCGTGCGTTACAGATGTGGGGCGCTGAGGCTTTGTGTTGAAAATGATCACATTTTTTCCAAGGCCATATGCGGTATAGAGCGTCTCACAAAAAGAGGGCATGGCTTTCGGGTCATGGGGTGGAGTGAGAATCAGAGTGTTTGGAGTCAGCGGGCCAAGCCCATAGTTTTGAATGATTTCTCGGGTTCCATCTGTTACTGTGTGATGGGTTGTAACATGAGAAAAACAAGGAATATCTTTTTTTCTAAAGTAGTCTTCAAAGGAGTGTTTGACCTCTTCTACACTCTCTGATTTACATTCCTTGTCTGTTAATGTTGTTGCAAAGGTTAAAAAACCTTTTGATTGGTTGAGGCAGTTAGCAAACTGTATGAGAGGCGTATTAGTTAGGTGGGCTTCTGTAATCGCTAGGATATTCGGTCGCCAGTTTCGAGGATTCTGGGTGAGCAACCCAAGCTTTCTCGCTGCGGTTGAAGCAAAAAATGAGTAGAGACTGTACCGAATATCATCCCAGTTTCCCTTTAACTTTCTTTTTGTCGTCCAAAAGCAGAGTGCACCTACAAGGAATAGCACAATGAAGCTCACACCAGCATTGATCATAAACATAGCAATCAGGCAACAAATCGTTCCTGCAAGAGCTAAGATCCAGTGGATTTTGAATAGGGGGCGCCAACTTGGATTTTTGAGCAGGGACTCAAAAAATGCCACGAAATTTAACATCGCATAGGTGATCAGGCAAATCATCGAGACGAGTGGCAATAAGTGATCCATGTCGATAAATGCCGTAATAGCAGAGACGACAGCGATGGTTAGAAGGATTGCATAAATGGGTTGCGCAGTTTTTCCCATTTCTTTTGATAGTAGGCCGGGAAGAATCTTATCTTTTGCAAGAGATTGTAGAATGCGTGGGGCTGTGAGTAGTCCACCTACTGCATTGGAAATAGTTGCTCCCCATACTCCTAAGACAAAGAGTGGGCTATACTTCGAAACATGATAGATAATCATTGGGTGAGATCGGAGTAAATCAGAGGGCACTTTAGAGCTCAGAAAGAGGGTGAGAGCTACATAGATAGTATAAGCTGTCAACACGGCTCCCATACACCCCACTGCAATAGATCTTGAGGGGTTTTTTAGGTCTCCAGACATTGCAGTTCCCGCTTCAATTCCTGTTGTAGCAGGGAAAAAAAGAGCAAAGGCTGCCCAAAAGGTCATCGATTCTGAAAGGGGAAGAGGAGTAATCGACTCTGGAATGGCATTCACTCCACCATAAAAAATAGAGAGTATAGCAGCGAGAACAATGATAAATACGGACCCTTGTGCCTTTAGAGCAAATGAAATAGGTAGGGATGCAACAAGTAGCACACCGATGAGAGAGTAGAACTCAATCATACCAAGGGGGAGCTGGGACCAGATCTCATGGACAGAAAGAGCAAATCCCGAAATGCAAACAGCGACTGTTGTCAGTTGTGCAAGACAAAGTAGAATCCCGATCGCACTTCCAAACTCCATTCCAAGTGACCGGGAAATAATATAGTATGAGCCACCACTTCCAACTTTCATATTGGTTACAATAGTGGTAAGCGAAAGCGTTGTTAGGAAAAGGATTGTGGAAGACATAAAGATGATCACACTCATCTTGAAAATGCCCACATGGCCAGTGATCCAACCTAAACGGATGAACAGAATAATCCCGAGCATTTGAAGGATCGTGGGGAGGTAAACACCTGAAAAGGTGCTTAACCCTTTTGTCTTTTTTGGAATGCGCTTAGAAAACCCAGACAAAACTTTCATTCGAACCATCCATAAAATTTCCTATATTGGGGCTGCTTAAGAAATCCCATCCCCAAACATTGCACTTTTTTTGGCAAAATCAAAATTTTTGCAAATCTCCTATAATTAAGCATATGTAGATTTTCAACTCTTTCGATTTTTCTCAAAAACCGCTACAAAATCAGCAAAGAGCGACTTTCGAGAGCAGTCCCATATTTTCCTCCTAATGGGGGTTAAAAAGCTATAGCAAACTCAGCTGAAGAGTCTAGGTTTTTTTTGAAATGTGGGAGCAAAGTTAAAACTGACATTGAGCAGTTAGAGGGAGAAAAGAAATGTAGTTTATTCATTTCCAGTGGATTATAAAAAGCGCAGCTATGTTAGGTAAACATAGCGAGCAGTTTTTAATTCTCTGGTAATTAATAGGATGCGTTAATTTTCCACGCTAACTGCTCAAGGTCAGTTAAAATGTCACCTTTTCGGTAATAGCACCCCCCCCTCTGCCTAACCAAAGACATCCATCCCAGCGCCGAATATGAAAGCCGTTTCCAACTGCTATGACAATAGTTCGTAGGATGTCCCATTCTTAGTTGAAACTCGTGTGGCTCCTCATCTCATTTAGATCGCCTTGGCTTCTTGCTTTTGAAGCGACCTCATTCTACTTTTCACCTCGTTGATTTGCAAGTACCCTTTTATTGTTCTGAAGCGCTTCTCTGCTT
>JASBRR010000023.1 GCA_030149435.1 Simkaniaceae bacterium | reverse complement strand
AAATAGGTTGTTGATTGCTCTTTTTTCTTGTACCATTCATTACGTGGCTCCTTTGTTTTTTGGTTTAAACTTTGGCTGTCATTTTGACAGCCGGAGCCACATTTTTCAATTTCTAGTTTCAACTAACTCTGGGACATTCTCCCAATTGATAACTTGGTTCATGAAATTCTAAGACAGCTCTCTCATGGCAAGGGGTTCTAATGTCTTATCGCTTGAGTGAGTTTTGTAATAATTTCTGAAGATCTTTCTAATCTAAGCACATTTAGACTCAAGTATATACATTTCATAAATGTATTCTTTTTAGATAACTTTAATGAATTAGATATACTCAATTTTTCACGCCTATCTTATTTTATATCAATGGCATAGAGCTTTATCCACCGAAAAACTCATCAAACCTCTCTCCAAAGAATTGACAATAAACTACTGAACAAGTACAACTAAATCACATAAACATGTAAAATTGACAATTTACCTGAACAGGAAGTACTATGGGTCAGCTTAAGGGAATAGGGAAAACATCACGATTAAAGCTCGGAAAAGTTCTATATGCCTGCCGAGGAATCATTAAGGCTAAAGATGTTTCTCAAACTTTAAGAGTCAGTGAAAAAAAGGCTGTCATCCTCCTTCAGTCCTGGGAAAAAAATGGCTGGTTACACAGAATTAGGAATGGGATCTATCTTCCAATAGCATTAGAATCCGACTCAGCAAATGGATCTATTGAAGACCCTTTCACAGTTGCTAATGAGCTTTTTGCACCTTGTTACATTGGTGGGTGGTCAGCAGTGGAATATTGGAGTCTTACCGACCAAATCTTTCAGACTGTTGTTGTAGTAACTGAAAAGCACTTCAACTCGAGAATTCAAAAAATTTCTAACGTTAATTTCTTGCTCAAAATGGTCAAGCCGAATAGTCTTTTTGGCTATGAAGTTGAATGGATGAATGGAGTCAAGATTTTAATCTCTGACCCCTCAAAAACAATGATTGATTTGTTTGACGATCCTCTTTTAGGAGGAGGCATGGTGACAGTTCGTGATTTTTTCGAGAAGTACCTCCGATCTGAGCACTATGATGAAAAAAAACTGATCGATTACGCCCTACGATTTGGCAATCGAACAATCTTCAAAAGAATGGGATTTTTAGTCGAGCAGATTAATTCCAATTTGAACCATTTAATTGAGGCTTGTCGCCTAAATATCAGTAAAGGATATTCTCAATTTGACCCTTCATGCAAAGGGACAAAGATCGTCACTCGATGGAAACTCAGGGTGCCTAGTTAGGAGGCAGTTATGATTTCAAAAGAAGAAATTAAGAGAAGTGCTCGGGAGTTTGGATTAAGACCTGACGTAGTGGAAAAAGATTATGTTCTTGGGTGGACCCTTTTAGGAATCGCAAATCACCCTCATCTATCAAAAAACTGGGTTTTTAAGGGTGGAACGTGCATAAAAAAATGCTTTCTGAATGACTACCGTTTCTCTGAAGACTTGGATTTCACAATCAAAGATAGAAGGGGTCTACAGGAAAAATTTCTTACGAAGTCTTTTTCTGAGGTGATGGCATGGGTAACAAGAGAAAGTGGTGTGGAGTTATACCCAGATACCCTAAACTTTGAAAAACATCATGAAAGAGATGGATATGCTTCGATACAGGGGTCGTTCGCATATCAAGGACCTATGATGATGCAGAAAAAAACCAAGCCAAAAATTCACCTCGACTTAACTTCTGATGAAGTTTTGGTCTATCCTGCTAAACGAAGCTCTATTCTCCATGGGTACTCTGATAAATCAAAGTTTTTACATGCTAAGATTCTAAGCTATTCATTTGAGGAGCTTTTTGCAGAAAAATTGAGAGCTTTGCTACAAAGAGCTAGACCGAGAGATGTTTACGATGTAGTCAACTTATTTGACGTTCAGCATCAATTAAATTCTCGGTCTTTCAAACATACCCTAGAAAGAAAATTCACATTTCGCTCTCTTCCAATGCCTACGTGGAATACTCTTAACACTCATAAGGCAACTCAAGACCTACCAAAGTCCTGGGATCATATGCTAGGACATCAGATAGCCAACCTTGAAAACTGGCAAAGCTATTGGAGTCGCCTTGAAGAAGTGCTGAACTGGACCCAGTCTCTCTAAAATGATGATTTCATAAAAATTCTTAATGACTGACACACCTTGCGAGATAATTATTAATTGACTAACTATCTAATTATGAAATAACTATAAATCGATTTATGGAGGGCAGACCAGTTGATCTAAAGTGTCTATCTGAGTTATATAGCCAATTATTGTTATTGTCAATAAATACAAAAAACAAGCCTATTCTGACATATGAGCATGAACTTACTTCTTAAAGGATAGAGCTATATACCAAAGATGACACTTAATATTAGGTAAGCGATGTCAGATCTTGGACCAATTGATAGTGGAAATACACCTGGATCATCTGGAAATATAGCAAGAGATGATGATGAAGATACATCGACTCGGAAAGTAGACGCAGTATCTAGACAAGTCATCGGAAAACCTAGATTATCTCCCCCAGTCTCTCTAAGTAGCAATCTTGTGGCCGAATGGGACCGCGCGATCCTTAAAGCTTCCTTAAGGGACTGCCCCCCAGCTGAAGACTCCTTACGAGAAGCAAGAAAAATGACCCCTGATTCTACGACTGAAGCATTGGCGGTTTCTGGAGAGCTTCTCTTTAAATTATCTGCATCAAGCTCACAGCCCCATCCAACATCGGATTTAGGAGTAGATAAAGGCCTTGAGTCCCACGGCCTTCCAAACAATCATAGAGTGAGAGCTTTATTCTCTACGACAATCGGAAAACAATTAAATGTTGAGTTTCATGCGGCAGAGATTAATTCTGAAACACTGAATAGGTTTCTTCCAAGCGATAAACCTGAACTTTCAGATGAAGACATTCAAGCTTTCTTGAGCCAAGAAAAACCTGAAATTGAACTAGATGAAAAGGTTAATTGTTCAGCGTTTGCAACTGGGTTTAGAGCGAGTAAAGGAGTACTCGAACCAGGAGCCTTACCAGGTCAAAGAACACCCAGTGGCATGGGTAGCAGATAGTATGTTAAGGCAACAGGGGTGTGTCCGCATTGATTCTATGATTTCTGACTTTGACTTTAGGTTTCTCAGTAACACCTTAGGTAACCCGTATTACTTAATCGCTGTCATTCACACAGGTGGAGACACAACTATGCCAGATGTTCACGTTATGAGATGCTTTCTACAGCCTGGTCAAGAAGGTAGTCAACATGACTTAGTGTGGCTAGAGTCAGGTGAAAACAAACGTCTTCGGTTTGTAAAAGACAGAGGAAGCAACCCTATTCGAGGAATCCCAGATAATCCTGTGCATACTTTTTTAAGAGCCCAAGGGAAGGAAAATTATTCTTGCTTCTTAGGTTATTATTTAACTACTGACAATATGCACTTATCTTCTACGGAGGGTGCTCAGGCAGAATTTTTAAACGACTAGACTATTTGCCACATTTGAATTCTTCGACAAAATGACCTGCTACTGCAGTTTTCATGCTTCCTATTAAAGCCCTGCTTATTTTTGACAAAACTTCATGGTTGGGGTGGTTACTTTCCCCTTGAAATTCCTGAATAATCCCGTGCTGACGTCGAATAACTTTTTGAGCAAACGCCTCAACCCTTGAAGGGATTTGTTCTTCCGGAGACTTAACAGTAATATCAGCAAAAAAAAAGTCATGAGGTGTTTTGCCTTCGACCTCTTTCATTAATTTTCCTGACAAACCTAAAATGAAATCATCAACCTTTTGATCTATTCCAAGAGGAATTCCCCCACAAGCAACCAAGCCGTCTTGAGCCGAACTAAGAACCTTTTCTGGGGTAAGGCATGAAGCTAACCAAGCTATATCTGTCATTTAACCCTCCTTGGTGGATATTTCTATCATTTTAACAAATCTTTCCATTTTTAAACCAAACGAAGTCACAAATACCTATAAAAAATTGCTTTAAACCTTTTGCTTCTCTCTCTCAAACACCTTATAAACTATAGCTTAGGCGCTTGTTCCTTTCAAAGATATTGAATGTTTTCCTTATTCGTTAAACGTGTGCTGATGCCTGGTACGGATAGCCCTCACAAGGGTGCTAGCCCAGACACTGGAATAGGGAGCTTATGCAGCGAAGCGTGAACATTACACAGCAACGTAGTGATTTTGATGAAGCTTATTCTCCATTGATTAGCTGTAAAGGTTTTGAAACCTCCATGTCCAAGTGCAAAGATATTATTAAAGAGTTTCAATTGACCCAAGATCAAACAAAGATTTATGAGTTGGAGAGGCGTATTCATGCGCTTGTGGAACACTTTTTTCCCCAAGCTCGAGGATGTCCCATTCTTAGTTGAAACTCGTGTGGCTCCTCATCTCATTTAGATCGCCTTGGCTTCTTGCTTTTGAAGCGACCTCATTCTACTTTTCACCTCGTTGATTTGCAAGTATCCTTTTATTGTTCTGAAGCGCTTCTCTGCTTCCAAGAGGGTTGCTGCTACCCATCTTTGGGCCATCTTTCCTTTCTGGGACTGCTTAAGAAATTCCATCCTCACACATTTTTCGCCTTTTTTGGCAAAATCAAAATTTTTGTAAGTCTCCTATACTCAGGTATATGTAGATTTTCAACTCTTTCAATTTTTCTCAAAAAACGCCGCAAAATCTGTAAAGAGCGACTTTCCCAACAGTCCCTTTCTTCATCGATTTAACTCTTCCCATCTTAGTACTCACCTGGGAGAACATCGATTCTATCGGATTGGTTGAGTGAAGGGTTTTTCTTAAAAGGGGAGGAACATTGAGTTGATGGACTGTGAGCAGCTCTTCTGTGCACTCTATG
>JASBRR010000022.1 GCA_030149435.1 Simkaniaceae bacterium | reverse complement strand
GCTCTTTGCAGATTTTTCGGCGTTTTTTGAGAAAAATTGAAAGAGTTGAAAATCTACATATACCTGAGTATAGGAGATTTGCAAAAATTTTGATTTTGCCAAAAAAGGCGAAAAATGTGTGAGGATGGAATTTCCCAACAGCCCCCTAATGGCGGCAAGACTCCCTTGTCGGGTCGCTTCACCCCTTTTCTATCTGCATCACTGAGGTAGCTATCATATAAGTCACTAATGACTTCTTGAAAGGCGTCCGAAGCATGGCTTTCAAATCCATCAGCCTGCTGCATGATTGCTTCTGTAGCATCTGGAATAATTTGCTTATAAAATGCTGCATTATGTTCACCTTTAGACCGAAGAGTACGCTCATCAGTTGTTAATATATAATCGAAGTTGGCTTTCCCTAAGGATTCCAAGAAGTTTGTAAAGGGTACCAACGCATTGAATCGATAAACTGGTGGAAAAGCATTCATCACGCGAGCACTCTTTAATTCTTGTAAAAGAGTGTCATAGTCTGAAATTTTTGAGGGAAGCGTTGATGGTGGGCTTGCTGACTGTACATCTTGAATACAAGCCTGCATGTTTCTAATATCTACTGCTACTGTCGTCATATCTTCATCTCCTTTGTTAAAAAGTTGGCTGAAAAATATGAGGATATGTTTGATTAAATATTAATTTTACATAAAGGTTTTTTTTACTCTTTGAAAAGATGTTGGTAGATGCCGAGGCAAGAGTCTGTGATTTGATCCCAGACAACCTCAAACCCTTTCTCCCCACATGAATAGGGATCGCGAATATCTTGTTTGGGGTATTTTTCGCTATATTCTGTCGCTAGGTGAACGTTTGTTTTTGAGCCGAAGTCATTTGCTAGCATCTTGAGTTCATCGACAATATCTTGAGTGACACCAAATATGAAATCAAACTGGTCAAAGTAGGCAGACTGCAGGGGTTTTGCAGTGGTATGTATCTCAACGCCGTGGGATTTAGCGACTGCCTGCATTCGGGAATCTGCAGGAGAGCCAATAAAAGAAAATCTTAGAGCGCAGCTATCCACATGAACCGCTTTACTCAGACCGTTTTCGTGTAGTATGTGTTCCATTTCTGCATGGAGAGCGGGTGATCGGCAGATATTCCCTAAACAAACGAAGAGAAGAGAATCAATCTTCTTCGACATCAGCTGCGCACCTAAAACCGTAGGTCGTGTTGACGATTCCGGGATTGTTTCGGTGCCGATGAGAGCAGCGCATATCTTCCTTCAAGCTCTTCCAACAACCGCCGCGGAGCACTCGATAGACTCCTTGTAGAGGACCCTTTGGACTATCGGGCTCTTGCTGGGATGTTTCATAGTAGTTGAAGTTGTACCAGTCTTGGCACCACTCATAGACATTACCCGCCATGTCATAGAGACCGTATCCATTGGCTGGGTAGCTGCTAACCGCAGTCGTATCTGAGCTAAAGAAGTTCGCTTGAGTGCGTTCGATGGTTCCGCCTGTTGGATAGACTGCATCCGCGCTCCCCCCTTTAGCAGCAACTTCCCACTCTGCTTCAGAGGGAAGGCGTTTACCCACCCATTTCGCGTAAGCAATCGCTCCATACCACGTCACACCAATCACAGGATGCTTGCTGTACCCTGACTCAATCACAAGGCGTCCGCTATGCTTTTTAATACGTGATTCTCTAAGCCGAATGATATCTTGGTTATTTGCATCTTTTTCCCCACCCATGACTTCTAGAAAGCGGACAAATTGTTCATTTGTTACTGGGTGAACATCTAGTGCGAAACTCTTAAGCCTGATCGCATGTTCAGGCTTCTCATCGCGACCACCCTCTTTACTTCCACGGATGAATTCACCCCCTTTGACGACAACCATTTCAGTTTGGATGGGTTCAATGTCCTTGATCTCTTTTGTTTGAGGAACATATCTCGCAACACTACTGTCTGTTTGGAAGACAGCAGCAGGGTCGGGATCATATTCTGGACGCTTAATCTCTTGTGGGTTGAGCAGGGGTTTTACGTGAGAGCTTCGAACCATACTCCCAATGGTATGGATGATCTCTTTTTGCTCCGGGGAGGGATCTTTAAAGCTCTTTTCCATCTCTTCCTTTTCCTCAGTAGCGACAGCGAGAGCGGTCACCTCACTTAGGTGTTTAGAAGCCTGTTCTGCAGAGCCTTCATCCCAATCGAGAATATCATCACTTTCAGAGGTTTCTTGGATCCCTTTGCTTTCAGACGGTCGAAGAGCATCTAAAAGTGGCAATAGAGCCGTGGGTCTTTTTAAAGGGTCGGGATGCATGCATGCAGAAATCAGGTAGTCCCAGTTAAGCCTAAGGTCAGGGTAGACCTCCGATGGCATGGGGAATCTGCCCTCCGGAAAATAGTGCATAAGAAGAAAGTATGTGAGAACACCAAATGCATAGGTATCGGCTTGAGGTTTAGCAAGCTTTTCACGATAGATCTTCTGCTCCGGAGCTAAGAAAGAGTATGTTTGTAGAAATGAGGCATGAAGCTTGGAAAGCTTTGACGTCTCTACTGTTCCCGTAAGATATGTTTCCTCTCCGGGCTTAGCTAATGTTGATTTATTGAGATCCAATGAAAGTACATCGCAAAGCGTTTTATACATTCGTGTGAGTATTGCTCCTTCTCCTACGATGTGTGAAAGACCACAATCTGTCAGGTAGACATGGAGGCCTTTCTCCCCTTCACCAATCAAAATATTGCTAAGCTTAAGGCCACGGTGTGCTAAAGGGATTCCTGCAATCTGCTTTTGGTGAATATAGGAAAGAGCAGAAGCAACTTGGGTCAGAAGTTCTAAAATTTCATTTTCATTGAGAGTTTGTTTATTAACGCTAAGATATTGAGTGAGGTTTGTCGTTTCACCAAAACAGTCTACGATGCAGTCTGTAACTAAGAAGTAGTACCCTTCTGCAAACGAAACATTATGCACTTTTGCAATATGAGGATGGTCGAGAGTTGCGAGAACAGCGACATCTTTTTCAAAACGTTGAATGAAGTTGCGGTCACTTGCCAGTTCCTCTGGCAAGACTTTTAAAATGTACTGCTTCTTTACAAAGCGATGTTCTGCGAGATAGACTGCACCTAAGGTTCCTTGGCCAATTTGCTTGATGATCGCATAATCCCCTAGCGTTTTCTTATCCATGATTAAAACCTCGGTCCTCTAGTGTTTTCTTATCCATTATTAAAGTCTTGATCCTCTAGTGTTTTCTTATCTATTATCGACGGTCTTAGTACTAGATCACGTTTAAGTATTTCGCTAAATAGTAGGCTAAGAGGAGAACCACAACGCTGCAGCTCGCCCAAATTAGGTTGGGTAGCCACTTAACTCCCCCACCAAGAGTTCCACGAGTTTCTAGAGTTCCAATTCCATAGTCAAACTCATGCTTTTCTCCAGATTGATTGAAGAGGTTGGGATTCTCTTGAATTAACTCGTCAACATTAACTCCAAGAAAGCTCGCATACTGCTTCATAAATCCAATGGTGTAGACTGAAGAGAGAAATTGTTTTTGGTCCCCTTCCTCGATTGCTTGGAGGTAGCCTAGTCGGATAGAGGTAGAGCTTGCAGCCTCTTTTAATGAAATGTTCAGCTCTTTTCTTTTAGCTTTAAAAATTTCGCCAATTTGCTTAATGTCTGTGGTCATAATGTTCCGTGTGAATCGATGATTATTCCCTAGAGTAAAACATGGGGTGATTTTAAACAAGGTCCATGGGGCTGATTAAGGAAGGATAAAAAATTGAGTAAACCCAGCTGCTTTGTCACTCAGATTGACCCCCATCTTGCACCCAAGATCAAGAGTGATTTAGAAGCTAAAGGTTTCTCATTAACCACACCCCCATACACCCTCTTTCAAGCCAAGGGAAAAGGAGTCTCTTGCACCCTTTATGAATCGGGAAAACTTGTTGTCCAAGGGAAGGATAAAGATGAATTCATCCAGTACTATCTCGAAGTTGAGGTTTTAGGAAACCTCTCCTACTCTCACCCAGAGCTTTCTTTAGATACCTCTCCTCGTATCGGCGTTGATGAAGCGGGCAAAGGAGATGTTTTTGGTCCCCTATCAGTCTGCGCACTCTACAGCGATGAAGCGGGAATCAAGCAGCTCGTTGATTGGGGAGTTAAAGATAGTAAACGCATGAACGATCAAACCATTTTGGCCTTAAGCAAAAAAATCAGAGGTTCCTTTCGTTACTCGAGTATCGCTCTTTTCCCCCAAAAGTATAACGAGCTCTATGCAAAATTTAACAATCTCAACCGGATGCTTGCTTGGGGGCATGCAACTGCTATTGCGGAGCTCTCAGAAGAGGTGGGGTGTAAAGAGGTGATTATCGACCAGTTTGCAGGGGAGCATGTGGTAGAGAATGCGCTTTCTTATAAGAAAGTCGATGTTAACCTGACCCAGCGCCACCGGGGTGAAGAAGATATCGTTGTCGCAGCGGCTTCCATTGTTGCGCGCGCGATCTTTGTTGAGGGAATGGATAAACTCAGCAAAGCCTATGGCATCGAACTTCCAAAAGGAGCCTCAGCTGCTGTTGTCCAGGCCGGGCGCGCATTTGTTTTACGCCATGGAAAGGAGAACTTGCCCATGGTTGGCAAAATGCATTTCAAGACCATTCAGTCTATGATTTAATCCTCATCCTCATATTCTTCAGAGAAGGGAAAGAGCTCATTTTCATCATATATTCCCTCA
This sequence comes from Simkaniaceae bacterium, assembly GCA_030149435.1. GTDB lineage: Bacteria > Chlamydiota > Chlamydiia > Chlamydiales > Simkaniaceae > JASBRR01. The sequence goes on along the minus strand of JASBRR010000022.1, from coordinate 90,396 downwards.
TCTTCAGCATCTGTATGGGGGTCTAGATAAAATGCAAGTGAAGTGGCTCTCGGAAGCGGAAGGTAGTCACTTTGCTCCTCGTCGGGGATGGGCTTGCTACTCATAATGCGTAAAAGACCAATAGAAATGAAGCATGCACAGAGAATAGCCATCATGAGAAATAATCCTGAAGGACCTACAAAAGCCATGAAAATGGGAGCGATAAGGGGCCCGATGATACAGCCAATTCCGTAGATAATGAGTAGCGCGCAGGTAATTCCGATAATATTTTTATCTGAAAAGTGGTCGCACGTTAGTGTAATAGATAAGGGATAGACGGTAAAAGCAACTCCTCCAAACAAGACCATCAAACCAAGAAGGGCAAAATAGTGGAAATGGCCACTTTTAAATAGAGCCAATGTGATTAGCATGAGCACGCACCCAACGCCAATAAGGACTTTACGCCGGTCGAAAATATCTGAAAGATGGCCAATTGGCCATTGGAGCAAAAGCCCCCCTAAAATTGTAAAACCCATAATTTGTGATATTTTAAGAATCGACAGGCCAATTTCTTTACCAAAAATTGGGGCAAGACCATAAAAGGCACCCATAATCATTCCCGATATAAAGCAGCCGACTGGCCCAAGGGGCGCTCGCTTGATAATTTGAATGATGTTAGTGATGGAGGATTCCATCATAATAGGTCCACTGCTCTTCATCATAGAGACGGGAAGAACAGAAAGAGAGCTTAACACGACTGTGATTGCAAACGGAATTAAACTTGTGATTGGGGCGATGTTGAGCATAAATTGCCCAAAACCCTGTGCTAGGTAGAGAGTTAACATGTAAAAAGATAAGACCCTTCCGCGTTTCTTAACTCCTGTAGACAGGAGGAGCCAGCTTTCAATTACGATAAAGAAGCCAGCTGTTGCAAGCCCCGTCAAAAAACGTAGCGAAGTCCATGCAATAGGCCCAATGAACATTCCTTGGATAACGATGACGATAGAGTTAATCGAAGCAAAAATTGCAAAAGTTCGGATATGACCAATCCTATTGATTAGTCGCTCTACATATATTGAGCCCATCATAAGCCCAGTGTAGTATGAGGCGCTCAAAAGACCGATCACCCAGTTTGGGGCGTTTTCAGCAGCAATCCTCAAGCTGGAAAAAGTTGTGAAAAAACCATTTCCCAGCATGACAATAACAAGGCTGATTAATGGAGGGACGACTGATTTAACTAGACTACTCATGCTTTTTCTTTACCGCAGTTTTAACTTTTGCTTCTGGAGATAGCCATTTTCCATCTTTATACACTATAGGTTGAGTAACGATAAGGTATTTCTCCTCTTGTAGAGGGTGCTGAATCTGCCCTTTTTTTGTAATGATTTGTTCAAAAGAGTACTGAATTTCAAAAGCGTGCAAGCTCTTTTTCGATACTTTAATCAGTTTATTCGTCAGAATCGGAAGAAAATACTCCGACTTTTCTCCGAGGAGCTTATTTACTCCAGCTTCAATGGCAGACTGAAAACCTGCTTTCCCTTCACTTGAAAGCGCTCCTTCAAGTAGGAATAAGACAGGTGTATCTTCTGGAACTAGTTTTAACAATTCCCGATACACGCCAACGAGGTGCTCAACCGTTACAGATTCAATCGGTGAAATGTGAGACATTAGAGTATCTCCATCGTAGAAATCTATAGCTGGCCACTCTCTGTTGAGCTCATTTGCAAACCCTTGAGTCATTAAACTAAGAGAAGCATCGGAATGCACTTTTGCATATAACATAGGAAAGCTTTCTGGATGATCGCGGACAAGCTCTTCCGCTGCTTCCGATATTCGCTCTTGAAATGAGAGACTAGGTTCAATTTCATCTGGTGATGTTTCGAATGCCCAATCGAGAAGCTTAAGGGTGATTTCAGAGACCTCCTGGATCGATAATAGAAATGTCCATTGATATTGATTGAGAATCAGAGCACATAAGTTTAACTCCTCCTCTCCAAGTGAATAGAAAACATCATGTTGGTTTCCAATTTGAATCAACTGTCGGCGGTTGGCTAACGGGAGTTCTCTAGGTATGTAGCGGCTTGCTAGATAAGTTTGTAGAATTTCAATATCCTTTTCTGAGGTATGTGAGAGGTCTTTGATAAGCTTAAAAAGGCTGGGGTTAGTTTCATTGAGTTCTTCAAAGTCCTGAAAAGCGATAACAATTTCTTGAAAAGCCTTACTAAGGTCTTTAAACTGTGTGAGAAGAGCAGAATTCTTTCTATATATTACTGTGCGACACAGTCTGTCTTGTATTCCTTTGGGAGTGATGTGAAATTCCTTTTTGAGAATATGGTGACATTGGTTGATATTTTGAATTTGTCGATACTGGTTGATCCTCGCCTTTTTTTTGACTTGATGCCATGTACGTAGGTAGTCGAAGTGATGTGTTTCTAGGCGGTATAAGCGCACCTTCTTTTTTTCACGAACTGGATTGGTGATAAATAGGAGGATTTCAAGAGGTGTATAGACAGCTCTAAATTCCAGGGCATTTTCTGCACTGCTGGCTTTTTGGATTTGAACCTTCATAAAAATTGCATTCAGAGATTGTCTTGGGTCAGGTAGTGCATGCTCCTTACGCGCATGCTCAATCTGGTCGTTTAAGCTATTAAAAAAAAACAGCTTACGAGCTGATAAAGCTTGCTGAGTTTCGTGTCGAGCATGTTTGTAAAGTCGGTATGGGAACGCCCCGAAGCTAAGAATTGATAGCAGGATGTGTTTTGTTTTTTTCTTAAAAAAAATCTCGTGAAAATGGGAGCTTATTGCATCTTGTACAGATCCCTTGTGATTAATGTTTACCCGTTGAACATCAGGAAGTAATGAAGTTTTCATAAACCTTTTTTCGTGTTTGCCACAAATGCTACACCCTATTTTTTTTATTTACCATTTAGAACAATAATTAAGAAAAAAAAAGCACTATAGAGGGGTGAAAAGAATATAAAATAGGTTTGGCTAGAATGTAAATAGTACAATCGAAAGAGTTGAAAATCTACATAACCTCACGTATAGGAGATTTGCAAAAATTTTGATTTTGCCAAAAAAGGTGCAAAATGTGTGAGGATAGAAATGCCCCCGTCAGAATGACGGAGGCACTGAAAGTGAGCTTAGTTTGTTAATTCGAAAGAGTTAATGAAGTGAACGACGTGATCTTTAAGATAGTTCTTTTGTTCACACTCCATCGCGAGTAAATAAAGGGTGTTATTTGCCATGACTGCGCGTCCTTGAAAGTATACCCCTTGGGACTCGATAAAGAAATCTAGAGCTTTATGTCCTTGAACTTCTGTTAAGTCGGCGAATATCAGCTTGTTACTTCTATTTTGAGAAACAAGACCATTGAGGAAGCTCTCTAAGCCTTGCTCTGTATGATTGTTATCCATTCCTGGAGGATATTGTGCAACGAGCATCATGTACATTGCCTTCTTTTCAAAAGCTGATACATAGACATCGTATCGAAGCTCGTACCCTTCCTCAGGAAAAGGCATAATTTGTTTCACATGCTCAGGATTGCTTGGCAAAGAGACCATACATTTTCCAGGGATAGAGTGAAATTTTTTCCAATTTCCAATTGGTTGGGTTTTTTGGATTTTTGGTGGTTGTACTGCCATATGCACCGGACCGCTAGTTCCTGTACATAGTATAAAAGCACTTACAGTAGCTAAAGCAGACTGTTTTAGCCCCCTCTTCATCAAGTTGAGCATATTTTCCCCCATTAATATTTATCTTACTTAATTTTAACTCTTATTGCGCATGCGTTAGCGCGGATCCGCCCCATAGGATCAAGAACGTTAGTATGCAAATTAGAAGCCCAGAAAGAAACGAATTCAAGAGAGCCATCCATGCTGAGAACCCTTGGACTTCACCTAACATGTGCAACATAATTACAACGGCCCAGATTCCAAGCACGACAAGTGGAATCAGAGCGAAAGTACAAATAAGTTGTCCAGTGCCAACCAAGCTCTGCTCATATCCAGAAACAAAGACAGCACCTCCATTCATCAGAACTAAGCCTATCCAGACACCAATAGCAATAATACTGGGGACCGCAGTCCAACTAACGGCTGCTCGAATTTCTTTGAAGCTCCCCTTTCCCTTTATCAACTTCCCTGTCAGAAAAAGGAAAAATGCTGAAAGGTTAAAGAGGATGTATCCCATTGGAATTGAGAGAACTAATGAAGCAATTAATATCGCGAGAAGTGAATAGTCCAGTCCTAATGAGTAAAATTGAGCTAAATGAAGCGAGTACTGAAACCCATAGATCCCACAAAGAATTGCGAAACAGTGATTTAACTTGTAATTTAACACCTTGCGAATGGTCTCTTTAGGTCGTGCCCAAACAGACAACCAAGGATTTAACCCAAGTTTTTCCTTCATGACTCCCCCTTCTAAAACACACTACTTAGAGCGCGTTTGTTTCACTCTTATTATTCGGTACCCTACTTTAATTTAGGTTTATAGAATTAAATTTTCAAGTTAATATTTAATAATTACAAATTAAACTCAGAAAGTCTTTGTCTTTATGGGGCTTTTGGGAAAGTCGATCTTTGCAGATTTTGCGGCGTTTTTTGAGAAAAATTGAAAGAGTTGAAAATCTACATATACCTAAGTATAGGGGATTTGCAAAAAAATTGATTTTGCCATAAATAAGCGAAAGATGTGGGAATGGGCCTTCTTAAGCAGTCCCTTTAAGCAAAGTGCTTAAAAAAGAAGGCTAAGCAGGTTGTGACAAAGACAGGGACCTTTACTGGGTGAACCTGATAGAGCTTATGCATAACATTCAGAAGAGAAAGCATTAGCAAAGCTGGATAAATCACTTCTAGTAAAGGAGATAACATTCTAACAATGCCGTCGAACTCTAATAAGCAGACACAGGTTGTTAGGATTAAAATGATTCCAAGGCAAGGCTCGTAGCGGAGCTTATTCTTGAGAAGCTCCTTTTGAACGAACTCTGCACAGATCACTGAAAGTGCAATTGCAGTTGTCAGGCAGGTTAGAGCAATAGAAAGACAAGTAATTAGCCCTGCCTCAGGGCCTAAAACAATATGACCAACACGACCTAAGAGTTCATCCATGGGCACTCCGGCCAAGAGTGTTCGATGGTTTGCAGCCACGTAGCTAAAGCCAATATAGACAGCTGCAAGAAGAGAGGCTCCAATCAAACTCGCTTTGAAAATCGGTAGAACTAAATTCTGTGACTGCTTATTTCCGCTAAGCTGAACCTTAAGCTTTTGATAGACTAGAGAGGAAAAGAAGAAGGCCGCCAAGAGGTCCATTGTGTTATACCCCTCTCTAAGTCCATAGAGAAAAGAGTTCATATTGAGATGAGAGGAGGCCATGACGTCTGGCGGTACGCTAACAAAAAGACCTTTGATGATCATCACTCCTAATGCCAAGATTAGAAGAGGGGCCAGGCCGTAACCAATAACCTCTAGAATGCGACTTCGCTTCCAGCAGAAGAGAAAAATCAGTAGGGAGCTTACTAAACTAAAAGAAATGAGTTCTAAGCTAGAAAAGTAGATTTTTAGTGTTGAGTAGGTCAATGTGATGCATCTTGGGATTGCTCCAAATGGACCGAGCATCGAAAGAAGCAGTACGATAATACAAAGCCCAGGGACTTTTCCGACTCTGCTAAAAAAAGCTCGATAATTCCCCTCAAATAGGACCATCGAAAATAGCCCTGAAAAGGGGATACAAACACCTGTTATAATGAGTCCTATCAGAGCGAGAAATAGCCCTTGATCTAAGCTTTGACCAATCATAAGGGGAAAAGTAATATTTCCTGCTCCAAAGAACATCGAAAACATACTTAGCCCAGTTGATAGTGAGGGATTATTTAGCCTTTTCATTTTATCCAAAGTGTTTGATGACAAAGGCTACAAAGCTCGTTGCAAAGACAGGTACTTTTACATGGTGAACCTGGTATAGCTTATGCAGGATGTTAAAGAAGGCTAACATTAGCAGTGAGGGGTAAATCACTTCTAGAACCGGAGATAACATTCTTACAATCCCCTCAAACTCTAGAAAGCAAACACAAGTCGTTAGAGCCAAGATAATTCCAAGACAGGATTCATAGCGCAGCTTACCTTTAAATAACGTTGACTGAATAAACTCAGCACAGATGACCGTCAAAGCAATTGCTGTAGTTAAGCAGGTTAAAGCTATGGATAGACATGTAATGAGCCCCGCTTCTGGGCCTAAAACAATGTGTCCGATTCGCCCAAGGAGATCTTCAATGGGAACTCCAGAAAGTGCGGTATGGAAGTTTGCGGCGACATAACTAAAACCAATATAGATGGCAGATAGAAGAGAAGCTCCAATCAAGCTTGCTTTCAGTATTGGTGCAAGCAAGCTCTTTTTAGAATTGTCGTTTTTGACCTGAGTCTTCAGCTTATGATACACCAATGAGGAAAAGAAAAAAGCGGCTAAGAGATCCATTGTATTGTATCCCTCTCTTAGGCCATACAAAAAGGGATGCAAGCTGACCTGTGAAGGATTGGCGTAATCTGGCGAGGGGCTGAAAAAAAGACCTTTGAAAATAATGACAGCAAGAGTAACGACAAGCAATGGAGCAAGGCCATATCCAATGATCTCAAGGATACGACTCCTTCTCCAACTAAGCAGAAAAATCACTGCAGCGCTCACTACGCTAAAAGAGATTAGTTCTAGACTAGAGAAATAGATTTTCAGTGTGGAATAAGTCAAAGTTATGCAGCGCGGAATTCCGCCAAAAGGTCCAATAATAGCTAGAAGAATAAGGATGATTCCCATTCCAGGAATCCGCCCAATTCTTTGAAAAAAAGTTCGATAATTTCCCTCAAAAAGGATCATGGAAAAGAGCCCAGAAAAAGGGATAAAAATCCCTGTAAGAATCAAACCGATTATAGCATAAATTAATCCTTGACCAATGCTTTGACCAATCATCAGTGGGAATGTAATGTTGCCTGCTCCAAAGAACATCGAAAACATTGCAAGACCAGTGGATAAGGATGAACTTTTAAAGAATTTCATATTGCTTTTGGACTGCGTTCAATAGGGCCGTTGTTATTTGCAATAGAGAATAACAAGTGATATATTAACAATCAAGCTGTTAATTGAAAAAATAAATCTACAAACAAATATAAATGATTTTTTATTTAAAATATTGAATTTTCAAAAAAATATAATTATCCAGATTAAATCACATGCTCAAATGCTTTCATGATTACGGGATACTGGAAGTGGTATCCTGTTTCTATTAGACGTGTTGGCTCAGCACGAGTACTTGAAAGCAATAGTTCATCCCCCTTCTGTCCAAGTAGTAGGTGGATAAAAAAAGCAGGAACTGGAGGGCCCTGCCAACGCTTTAGTCGTTTCGCAAGTTTTTTTGAGAAAACTCCATTTGTTACAGGAAAAGGGGCAACACAGTTTACAGGACCTGATAGTGATGGCGTCATGAGAATGTGGTAGAGAGACCCTATCACGTCATCGATAGAAATCCAGCTTATATACTGCATACCATCACCGATTTTTCCTGCAATGCAAAGTTTAAACGGCAATAGAATCCGTTTCAAAGCTCCGCTATGGCCGCTTAATACCATGCCAAAACGAGAAAAAACAACTCGAGCTTTTGTATCTTGAAGTTCGCGCGCCGCCCTTTCCCAGTATTGACAGACTTCTGAAACAAACTCTTTTCGCCCAACTTCACTCTCTTCCTTCAGCACTTCACTTCCTCTATTGCCATATATACCAATTGCAGAGGCACAAACAAATGTTTTAGGCGGCTTCTGGAGTCGTGAAAGGAGCTTGACTAAGTTTTGCGTTCCTTTATGACGACTCTCGAGCAAAAGTTTTTTCTTCTTTTTGGTCCAAAGCCCTTCTCCAATATTTTCTCCTGCGAGATGAAAGACTGCGTCGAACCCCTCAAGCTCATTTAAATTTGCTGTTCCCTCTTCTGGGTTCCACTGGATTTGACAAGGATCATTAGGATCGCGGTAGCGAGTAAGATGCCAAACCTTATGCCCAGCAAATTCTAAGAAGTTACAGAGGATTTTTCCGATAAAGCCATGAGAACCACTGACTAGAATTTTTTTTGGTGTTTTAGAAGAGTACTTTGAGAGAAGCTCTAGGTCATGGTGCAAAAGTTGATGCTTATAATTCACAAAATGGGATGTACACTGCTTTAAAATCCGTTTCATCCATAGTTCAGCAACGCTTGGGAGCTTTGTTTGAATATCAAAAAGGTCAACAATTTCACACGTATGAGCGCTTTGAGGAACGACTTTAATTTTATATTCAAAGTAGGAGAACGGGCCTTTTACTTGTGAGATTGTATATTCCCCTCTCGAAAGATTGGCTTGATACTGTAATGTAATTTTCCTCCAAATGAATGGATAAACCTTCATCTTCAAGGTAAACAAGTTCTTTTCAGACGAAAGAAATACGACATCCCCAGAGGGAGGAAGGCACCTTTGAATAATCTGAGGCCTTAAATGCCAGTCAAAAGCTTCTTTTGCGGTCCGGTTAATTAGTGTGCGGAAAACAAATTTGCTTTTTTCTCCCATAATGTGATCAAGGCTCCCGTAACCTTATGAAGGGAAGTAGATTATGATTATTATGTTGCTTTTTTGTAAACTAAGTTTGGGTGATATCAAAGAAAAGTCCCCGCTCAGCGAAGAAAGTGGAGCGGGGTTAAAGCTAGGAAATTACTTCTTCCTAGACTTAGGCTTGCATGATCCGCAGCAAAGAGCTTGGCACTTTCCTAGGAACGATAGCCCCCAAATTCCAGAAAGACCAACTAAGCAATAGATAATTCTTCCAAGCCAGCTCAAGCTTCCATGGAATAGCCATGCAACTAGATCAAACTGAAAGAACCCCCATAGACCCCAGTTTAATGCGCCTACAAGTATAAGTATCAAAGAGATAACACTAATAATTTTCATGGTTCGAACCTCCATTAAGTTCTAAACATTATAATAAGTTTTTGAGAAAAATTTGTCACTAACTAATTGTCTAATGATTTTTTAATTGAAATCAAAAAAACTTTGACATTTAGAGAGGGTATTTGAAATGATTTCTGAGAATCAAATGTTACAGGGAGTCTAAATCACTATGAGTCGGTTTTTTAAGAATGTATTATTCACAGTTATAGCCCTTCTGCTACCCACTGTTCCAATAAAGGCTGAGAATAGCCATTCTATTAAGACTCTTAATGTTAGCATTTGGTCAGAGTATAAGCGCAATCAGTTTAACGACCTCTCTGGTAGGGAAAGGACAGAGTTCTTACAGCGAATTTTTCAGGATAAGGTCCAATTTGTTAAAAAACATGGCATCCGTCGACTGATAGTAAAGATACTGAATCCCAAAGAATTCGAATTTTTTCACCCAGAAAACTTTGATGTGAATCGGGATGATAATTTTTATTACTGGGCGAGTTTGCTAAGTCAAGATGTTGAGTTAGAGGCTCTCTTTGATTCTGATGAGTTTGCCCTTACAATTCCCAGCTACTCAGATACATGCTACGAGTATTATCGCTCATTTAGTGAACAGCTTAAGACCTCTCGAAAACCTTTTGGGAAATACAGCAATCTAATTGAAAAGCTTCAATGGCTTGCTCATATTAACCGCGCGTACTATGAGCAAAATCACGCATTCTTAATAAAAGGGATTGTGATTGATCCCCAAGGTGCCGGTGATCAGTCAATTTCTCAGTGCTTAATCAATGCTTTTGATCAGTACCGATCTAATGCTTCAAAGCTCCTCCCGAAAAATATCTATCCTGGGTTACGGCTAGGATGCTTATTTGACATAGATCAGAAAGACTTAGCACTTGCAAACCTAGCACACTTCCCACTGCAAATTGATATAAAGTCAGAAAAGCCAAACTCATTAGGGCTACAAATTCCGGCGACATTCCCTTCTAAAAGCCCGATTTTTTTACCTCCAGAATGGAGGGAGGAAGATGGACGTCCACTGCTGGACACAGCCTACATAAAAATGTATGATCAAAGGTTGACCCCATCCATTTACCAAAACTTAGAGTCGCTCCCCTCTCCCCTTGACCCAAATCCACAGGGCTCTTCCTCCCTTGCGAGTAACTTAGCAAAGAGCTTGAAAGGGATCCCTTATCTAAAGGGACCCGGAAAAATCACTTCCCATCGAGGAAACACATCAGTCAAGGGAATCTACACCTATTTTAGGACTGGACACCAGGACACCTCAGAAGGACAATTGGTCGCCAATCAGTCTATTTTAGTGATGCCACCCTATCTTCCTACGCCAACACGCAAAGTAATTTCTGCTAACCCTGAGAATAACAAGGAGCTAGTTACAACTTCTCCATTAAGTTTGACTCATGACGTGATTGATGCTGAGTACTATATCAGCCCTCTGCCTGTAGTTTGGTCAACTCCTGTGATTTCTTCTCATATTGTCAATCACATCTACTATGTCTTCAGTACTGAGTTTAAAGCGGAAGAAGCAGAATACTTTGGAAATTGGAACTTAAGCAATGTTCTTTCCTTTTTCCTAACCGCCTCTATGGATCAAGGTTTCTTAAAAGAACCTATCTATTTGCTGCCTAACAAGAAATATGCACACCCTGCTAATAATATTGTGCTCTATGACTACTCTACAATTCCAAATGGAAAACCCTACCCAGAGTGTAATTGGCACCTTGGAAACCAGTCATATTAGCTTGACAAATCCCTTGAAAAATGAAGTGGGAAATATTTGACAATTTCACATTTTTCAAGTATAAACCTCACCTTTAAAGAGGAGATCAATGTCAAAACTAAGCAAAGAGAATATCGATGAGCTTTCAAAGCTTTGCAGAATTAGTTGCAATGATGAGGAGAAGGCAGTTCTATCGAAGAATATGAGCAAAATTCTCGACTATATGGATCAGCTCAGTGAAGTGGATACTGATGACGTATCGCCTTGCAATCACGTTTTGGCTGAAGTTGTTAATGTACTGCGGGAAGATGAGCCTGGAGAGCCTCTTGATACACAGACTTTCCTAGCAAATAGCCCTTCACATGTTGGCTCTTTGCTCCGCGTACCCCCAGTGATAAAGTTTTAGTGTGATGATGTATAAACAATCTGCATGTGCAATTGCCGAATCTTTTCGTAAAGGAGAAGTCTCAGCTGCTGAAATTGCTTCCTATTACCTGCGTAGAATCGACCAACTAGACCCAGAGGTTAAAGCCTTTCTCGCCGTGCTCTCAGATCGCGTAATGCATCAGGCAGAAGAACTAGACAAGAAAAGAGCTCAAGGAAAACCTTTAGGCAAACTCGCCGGCGTCCCCATTGCAATCAAAGATAACATCCACATCGAGGGCGAGCTCACAACATGTGCATCAAAGTTTCTCTCAAATTACCGCGCTCCTTTTGCTGCAACGACTGTTAACCTTCTAGAACAGGAAGATGCGCTTCTTGTTGGTAAGACCAATCTCGATGAGTTCGCAATGGGCTCGACAACATCATACTCGGCATATCAGTCGACGTTTAATCCCTGGAACTTAAAGAAAACACCTGGAGGCTCTTCTGGAGGGTCAGCAGCCGCAGTTGGGGCAAGGCTTTGCTCAGTTGCTCTTGGGAGTGATACAGGTGGCTCAATTCGTCAACCCGCATCATTCACTGGAACGGTTGGTTTTAAACCCACATATGGAAGAGTTTCTAGGTATGGCTTAGTCGCATTTGGCTCCTCTCTAGATCAGATTGGCCCCTTTGCTAACTGCGTCAAAGATGTGGCGCTAACCATGGAAGTTCTGGCAAGACACTGCCCCTATGACTCAACAAGCTTGAAGGTAACACCCGAACCTTACTTAGATCATCTTGAGACTTCCATTCATGGAAAAAAAGTTGGAGTGCCTTGGGGTTTTCTCGAGGACTTATCAGATTCCGGGATGAAAGCGTTCCAAAAGTCGCTTGATACACTTAAAGATATGGGGGTGGAGATCGTTGAAATTGATCTAAGTAAGCTCAAGTATTCAATTCCCATTTACTATATTCTTGCAACTGCAGAAGCATCGACAAACCTCGCACGGTTTGATGGGGTTCGCTATGGACAGCGATCTGAAAGAGCAAAATCACTCGATGATGTCTATGACCTATCTCGTGAGGAAGGTTTTGGATCCGAAGTCAAGCAGCGCATCTTACTCGGAACCTTTGTTCTTTCTTCTGGATTTCAAGATGCTTACTACACAAAGGCACAAAAAATCCGCACACTGATTATCGAAGAGTACAAGAAAGCCTTCGAGAAATGTGACATGATTGCCATGCCAACGGCACCTACACCTGCCTTTGATATTGGATACGTATGCGAACCGATCGAAATGTATTTGCAAGATCTCTACACAGTTGGCGCAAACTTAGCCGGACTTCCTGCAATTAGCCTTCCAACAGGTCTCGATGCCGATAAACTTCCGACTGGAGTCCAGTTCATGGGACCACAGCTCTCTGATGGCAAAGTCCTTCACTATGCTTATCAACTGGAAAAGGCCTTGAAATTAAACGATTTCATTCCCCCACTATTCGATAAGGAGATCACGAAATGACACAGATTTCTTATGAAGATTGGGAACCAATTATTGGACTTGAAATTCACGCGCAACTAAAAACACGCTCAAAAATTTTTAGCCGTTCACGTAACCGATTTGGCGATGAACCCAATACGAATATCAGCACTGTTGACACAGCGCAGCCCGGAACACTCCCTGTTTTAAATAAAGAGGCTGTACAAAAGGCCATGCGGTTTGGATGTGCAATTGGCGCTGAGGTTGCAACATTTAGCAGCTTTGACCGCAAGTCTTACTTCTACCCCGATAATCCGCGGAACTTCCAAATCACTCAGTTTTATCACCCCATTATTATTGGGGGAGAGATTCGAGCTGATGTTGAGGGGAAATCTAAAGTGTTTCAATTGCACCACGCACACTTGGAAGATGATGCAGGAATGCTAAAGCACTTCTCCGACTTTGCAGGAGTTGACTACAACCGTGCGGGCGTTCCCCTTTTAGAAATCGTCTCTGAGCCCTGTATGCACTCCCCTAAAGAAGCTACTGCCTATGCAAAGGCATTAAAGGCAATTATGGAGTATCTTGATATCTCTGATTGCAACATGGAAGAAGGGTCACTCCGTATCGACACAAACGTCTCTGTAAGAAAGCGAGGTGAAAAGGGGCTTAGGAACAAAGTAGAGATCAAGAACCTCAATTCTTTTAACTTCATGGAAATTGGGATTGAAGCTGAAATCCGCCGCCAGGTTAGAGAATATACATTGAGACCCGATGAAGATCCCAATTTGGTCATTCCTAATTCAACAGTGAGACTTGATGTGGACAAGCAAGAGACCATTTTAATGCGCTCCAAAGAGGCGGCAAAAGACTATCGCTACTTCCCCGAACCCGATCTCCCCCCTATTGTGCTGACTAAAGAGGAGATTGAAGAGGTTCGTAGAGATTTACCAGAAATGCCTCATGACCGCTTTCTGCGATACACTGATGAACTTAAGCTATCTGAATATAATGCATCCCTACTCGTTGCCGATAAGCGCCTTTCTGACTTTTTTGAAAATGCACTCAAAGAGTGTAATCATCCAACAGCGCTCTGTAACTGGATTACTGTAGAATTTGTTGGACGCCTTAAGGACTCTGGGATTCACCTTCCCGATTCTGGAATCTCAAGCGAGCACATTGGCATTCTAGTTAAGCTCATTGATAAGAAGACTATCACTGGACGCATAGCAAAAGAGATCGCCGATATCATGGTGCAAAATCCCGGTAAAGATCCTCAAGAGATCATCAAAGAAAACCCCAACTTCCAGGCTCTCCACGATGTTTCGCAAATTGAGCCAATAGTAGATCAAGTACTCTCTCAAAACATGCAGTCTGTCGAAGACTTTAAGAATGGAAAGGATAAAGCCTTTAACTTTCTCGTCGGTCAGATCATGAAAGAGACCAAGGGGAAAGCCTCCCCTGATATTGTGAAAGAGATGCTGCAAAAAAAGATAGAGAGTCTCTAGTCGAGTTCGATTAAAAAAAGCCAAAGAGATAAAGTCTTACCAGCCTATTACTGAAGAAAATAGCGCACCTAAGGGGGCTGTTGGGAAAGTCGCTCTTTGCAGATTTTGCTACATTTTTTGAGAAAAATTAAAGGAATTGAAAATCTGCATATACCTAAGTATAGGAGATTTTCAATAATTTTGGTTTTGCCAAAAAAGGCGCAAAATGTGTGAGGATGGAGTTTCCCAACAGCCCCCTAAGGCTAATGGAGTGATACAGTTCAAAGCTATACATTAGCGTCAGTTTATCTTTCAGTTATTTTTTCAAATTACAGAAAGCATTTCTTTGTTTTGATTTAAATTATCTTATTCTCTAGATAAACAGTTATGAGCTTTTTTAGACCATGTCTATTTATCTTAACACTTGTCGTGCTTAGCGGCTGTGATATCAAAGGAGCGAATGAGCCCTATAGCAAAGCTCCAATGACTTCCCATTCAGTATGGCTTCCACCTCGACGCGCAAAGACTGTCGTAAACATGGAACAATTAAACCAAGACCTAAAAGAGTATGAAGCCTTTTCAGAAGAGTGTCCGATTTCACTTGCAGAACTCATTGATATTGCACTTCACCGCAGCCCGATGACGAAAGAGTCCTGGGCCAACGCGCGGATTAGCGCAGCAAATTATGGAAAATCGCTACAAAAAGAGTTTGTTTTAGCTGATATCGATGGGTTTTATTCCCGCTCTCGCTTTGCAGATTTTCTCGGTAATAAAAGAGAAATTGTTTACGAGACACAATACGGCGCTGATCTCCAACTCTCTTATACCATTTTAGATTTTGGTCAAACCCGATTTACGAGTGAGGCAGCTCTTCAGTCGCTCTACAATGCAGATTGGTCTCACAATAGCACCATACAGTCCACGCTTCAAACCGTCATGACTGATTACCATCAGTACTTATATCAAAAAGCGCTTCTTGTTGCGGCGGAGCAAGATATAGCTAATGCCAAGGTGTCATTAGAGTCGACCCAGGAGAAGTTCCGGAGTGGCCTTGCTGATGTTTCAGATGTTGTCCAAGCTAAAACAAGTTATCTACAGACAGAGCTAACGATCCTCACAAACCAGAAATCCCTCGAAAGTGCTTACACTAAGCTCATGCGAGATATGGGACTCCCCTCAACAGGAACGCTCCACTTTCAGAGCTATCCCCATACCACTAAGTCTTTTGATATAGAAACAATCGATGACTTAATTATTAAAGCGAACAATCATCGCCCCGATCTTTTTGCTGCAGAAAGCAATACGAAAGCTTCTCTTGCAAAGTTAAAAGCTGCAAAAGCAAAGCAATATCCTGTGATTACCGGAGAGTTTGATATTGGGCGGAAATACTTTCAAAAAGGTCTTAACGATACCTATGACTTTAAAGGGCAAGTCAGTTTCTCATTTCCCCTGTTTCAAGGTTTTTTAATTGAAAATACGATTAAAGCCGCACGGGCAGAAGTAGAAAAAGCTGAAGCAGAGCTTGAGCAAGCAAAACTCAAGGTTGTGCAGGAAGTTGCAAATGACCGAACTCAAGTGATCTTAGCGCGTGAGGCTCTAACATACGCTGACAATTACCTACAGGCTGCTGAAGAAGATTACAAGGTCAATTTAAAGAAGTACCAGGTAGGAACTGGAAACATTGTTGCATTGATCAATGCTCAAACAAATGTTGCAGATGCAAGAGCCAAGTTTGCTAAGACACAATATGAGTGGTATGAGTCCATCACAAATCTCGCCTACTCGACTGGCGTTCTTCTTCCGCCTCAAACACAGGAGAATTCTCATGAGAATGAAAGTTCTATTTACTAGCTTAGTGCTTTTACTTTTCTCTTGCTCAGGGGATAAAAAAGGGGGACACGGTCCTCCTCCCTCTCCTGTAAAAGTGGCTAAAGCAACCTACAAAAGTGTTCCCTATTACATCTCAACTGTTGGGCATATTGAGGCCTATGAGACAGTTAATATTAAAGCCCAGGTCGATGGAGTCTTGAAACATACTTACTTTAAGAATGGCGCCGATATCAAGAAAGGGGATCTTCTCTATCTCATCGACCAAACTCCTTACTTTGCAGACCTTAAAAAAGCTGAAGGCGGATTAGAAAAAGCTTTAGCAAATCAGGAGTATGCTAAGCGTAGAGCTGAAAGAAATGCGCTGCTACTACCTGAGTCTTACATCTCCCAAAATGACTATGACAACCTCGTTTCAACTGCAGTCGCTGAAGAGGGAAGTCTAAAGCAAAGCATCGCCGATGTCGAAAATGCCAAGATCAATCTTGCCTACACCACAATTTATGCGCCTATGGATGGAAGGGCCGGTTTTAGTTTGGTGGATGATGGGAATCTTATTTTGGAGAGTGCCAAAGAGACTCTAGTTACGCTTAATCAAATAAGTCCCATTTATGCCACCTTTTTCATCAATGGCAAGGATCTCCCTCTGGTGCAACGTTACAGCCAAAAAAAGGGACCTTTGAAGGCTTTGATTACTTTAGATGATCCGAATTCACCCGAATACACTGGGGAGCTTACATTTCTGAATAATGAAATTGATATCGCTACTGGAATGATTCAGATGAAAGTCACTCTACCGAATACAGATAAAGAGCTTTGGCCGAATCAATATATCAAAGTGATGCTTGTTCTCGATACACTCCCTCATGCAGTTGTCATTCCAGCAGAAGCTGTACAAAATGGTCCCACCTCCAAGTATGTCTTCATTCTTAAGCGAAACAATACAGTTGAAAAAAGAACGGTTGTTCTGGGACAGACTCAACCTGGACATTTAGTTGTGATTGAGTCGGGCCTAAATGGAGATGAAGTGGTTGTTACTGAGGGACAAATCAATCTCTATGAAGGTGCCCACGTCATCATTAAAGAGGATTCCCCCTAAATGAGCCTCTCCTCTGTCTTTATCCGTCGCCCAGTGATGACCACCCTCCTTATGGCCTCTGTCCTTTTTTTGGGGCTCATGGCTTACCGCGCTCTCCCTGTTAGTGATCTCCCCAATGTCGACTACCCAACAATCGAGGTCACAACCTCTTATCCGGGAGCTAATCCCGATACGATGGCCAATACAGTCACCTCTCCCCTAGAGCGTGAATTCACATCGATCGATGGGATTCAAACGATTGCATCCTCTTCAACAAATGGAAGTTCTACAATCGTTCTTCAGTTTGACTTAGGCAAAAGTCTTGTTTCAGCAGCAACTGATGTTCAAGCTGCCATCAACCGCGCTTCTCCTAACCTTCCGAGTGACCTTCCCAACGCGCCGACCTATAAGAAAACCAACCCCGCCCAAAGTCCCGTCATGTACATTGCTGTGACTTCGGATGGGATGTCCCTTGGAGATCTCTACGAATATGCCTACTCTCTTATGGGCCGCCGCCTAGGAATGGCCAAGGGAGTTTCTGATGTCGATGTCTACGGCTCTAAGTTTGCTGTTCGAGTACAAGTTGACCCTGACAAGTTAGCCGCCCATCAGGTTGGTATCGACCAAGTCGCTGATGCTCTCATTAAAAGCACCCCACAGAAACCTGTAGGAAACCTTTACGGACCAGACATAGAATATACAATCGATGTAAAGGGGCAAATGCATCATGCTGAAGGGTATAACAACCTCATCATCCGCAATAACAATCAAGCCCTACTGCGTGTCAAAGATATCGGTCAGGCATTAGATTCCCTCGAACAAGATAAGTACTCACTCAACTTTATTACTCAAAATGGGAATGTCCCCTCTGTTGTCATTGCGATCGTTAAGCAGGCAGGAGCAAATACTATTGAAGTCGTTAGCGACGTTAAAAAGCTTATAGAGGAAATGAAGTGGGAGCTTCCAGGTTCAATTAAACTTCACAACATATTTGATGAATCTTTGTGGATTATGGAATCTGTCCGCGATGTGCAGATAACCCTGTTTGTCGCTTTTCTTCTCGTTCTGATTGTCGTACTTTTCTATCTGGGCAAAGTTGTCGATACCATTATCCCTATCATCGCCCTTCCCCTATCGATTATCGGAACATTTGCTATGATGTACCTCTATGGATTTAACATCGATATTCTCTCCCTACTTGCGATTACACTCTCTGTTGGATTTCTTGTAGATGATGCCATTGTTGTTCTCGAGAACGTCACAAGACATGTGGAAATGGGAAAAAACCCAAAGGATGCTGCAATAGAAGGTGCTAAGCAGATCAGCTTCACGATTCTTGCGATGACACTTAGCTTAGCATCGATCTTTATTCCCATGGTCTTTATGGAGGGGATTATTGGGAGAATCTTTAGAGAATTCGCCGTAACGATTATGACAGCCGTGATCATTTCTGGGTTTATCGCTCTTTCACTCACTCCCATGCTCTGCAGCCGATTTATTACCCCGAACTCTGATAAAAAGAAAAAGAACTGGATTGAACGGTGCTCCGATACCATCAATGCCAAGCTACTAAACACCTATAAGAGAGGGCTTACCTGGGTATTTAAACACAAAAAGAGCACCTTACTCGCTGGGCTCGGTTGCTTAATGGGAACCATCGGTCTGCTCGTCATGACTCCTGCAGACTTTCTCCCTCCTGATGACCTTGGCTTTATCCAGGGATTTGGTATGGCATCAGATAGCACCTCGCCCTATAAAATGATCGACTACCAAAAACAAGTTGCCGATATCATCATTAAAGATCCCAATGTTGAAAATCTCGTCTCAGTTGGAGCCATTCCCAACTCTAACCAGTCGATGATGTTTATCCGTTTAAAAAATATCAAAGAGCGCAAGCCAATGGCAGAGGTCATCCCTGAACTCTTTGAAAAAGCGAATCAAATCCCTGGACTACAGGTCTTTTTAAGACCTATGCCTCTTATCAATCTCGATGTCGGAACCTCTTCTAGTATGGGGAATTATCAGCACACCCTTCAAGGCATTCGGCAAGATTCACTCTACAAATCGGTAAACAAGCTCCTTGCAAAAATGAAAGCCTCGCCCTACTTTCGCCAAGTGACGAGTGATCTGCACAACCAAGCCTCATACCTCAATATTGAAATCGATCGCGACCGCGCCTATGACTTAAATGTATCGGCAGAAGCAATCGAAAGAACCTTTATGTACGCTTATGCTGCGGGGCAGCTCACGCTGATTAATGGAGTTGCCGACCAGTATGAACTGATTATCGAAACACTTCCCAATGCCTATAAAGACCCCTCTGTACTAGACAAGCTCTATGTTTCTGCATCCACGAAAACACCTCCGGAAAAGGGGAGTTCCGATTACAACACCTTAGTCCCCCTTTCAGCGATTACAAACGTCCAAGAGAAAGCGGGTCCCTTAAGCATCGCACATATCAACACCTTGTCTTCCGCGACCATTTCTTATGATTTACCCAAAGGCCTCCCTTTAAGTACCGCTCTTCAGAAACTCGATGCTTTAGACCAGGAATCCCTATCAGAAGGTGTGTCCGCTGTTTCCCTCGGCGCAGCGCAGGTGTTTCAGTCAACCTTCCGCAGCCTCTTTTTCCTTTCCCTAGTCACCCTCTTTGCTGTCTATGTGATTTTAGGCATCCTCTATGAAAACTTCGTTCACCCCGTGACAGTGATGTCTGCCCTTCCCCCAGCAGCTTTTGGAGCAATGATTACCCTTTACTTATTCGGGCAGCCCCTTTCGCTCTACGCATTTGTTGGCATTATTATGCTATTAGGGATCGTTCTGAAAAACGGGATCATGCTTGTGGACTTTGCAAACGATGGGATCTCTCAAGGCAAGGATGTTTTCACAGCCATTTATGATGCCTGCTGTCAAAGATTTCGCCCTATCATCATGACCACCTTTGCCGCAATGATGGGAGCAGTGCCGATTGCGCTAGGCATTGGAGGCCTAACTGCAGCCTCCCGCCGCCCCTTGGGCCTCGTCATCGTTGGCGGACTGATCATCAGCCAAGTTTTGACTTTATTCTTTACACCCGTCATCTTTCTTTTTCTTGAAAAGCTAAGGAAACGCTTTGGCAAACCGAAAAAAAACGCTCTATGATTTTTCTCCCTCTTGTGTGATCATACTTTCATGATTCAATCACTCTATAGTTTTTTACCCAATTGGCAAACGACAGCAGTGTTGAGCTTTGCTGGTATGAACTTAACAACGACACTTTATAACAAGAGCCTAGGGATTTTAGAAGAGGCTTCAAAAAAAAAGAGCGACAACATACGACATATCTATACACTATATAAAGCAGAAATAAGAACTCATTATGTTACGCATTTCCACTTCGCGCTTGCCACTTTTGCTCTAGCAAGCATACGAGGTATCCATCGGCACTTCTATCCTCAATCAAATTCCCTTCCCTATCCCCTGATTGGAGTCCACCTATTGATCGGCGTCGCCAGCTCAATTACCTATCTTGCAAAGAGTGTTGATGCCTTGAGAGCCATTTTAAAAACGCGAGAGGAATCAAATGCTTCCAGTGAGTTTGGTAAAGAGCTTCAAGAGCTAAACAAAACGGTGATTCAGCAATTCGCTGGCAGAGTCCTTCCTATAACGCAAAATATGAATCGCGTTAGCCAAATCATCAACAAACTACTCAGTTTGCGAACATTTTACTCAACAACTTAAGGGACTGCTCGCGAAAGTCGCTTTTTGCAGATTTTGCCAAAAAAGGTGCAAAATGTGTGAGGATGGAGTTTCGAGAGCAGTCCCATTTTGCCAAAAAATGAACAAACGCTGTGAGAATGGACTTTCGAGAGCAGTCCCCTTAAGGCTTTGGGTGGAAAGCATCAAAAGCATCGCGCAACTTTTTCTGTGAAAGATGAGTGTAACGATCTGTTGTTTTGATGCTCGCATGCCCTAACATCTCCTGAATCACCCGAAGGTCGGCTCCATGATCGAGAAGATGCGTGGCAAAAGAGTGGCGAAGTGTATGGGGTGAAATCGACTTTGTAATCCCCGCCTTTTTTGCGTAGTGCTTGATCCGTCCCCATACAGTGACCCGATCAATCCCCTTCCCTTGTTTTGTTAGAAAGAGTGGGCGATTTTCCCCTCCTTCACCTCTGTGGTGAATCAAGTAGTGGTCCAAAGCCTCAATCGCCGCTTTTCCAATCGGAACATAGCGCTCTTTTCTCCCTTTGCCCACGACCCGCACCACACTTTCATCGACATCTTGAAGTTTCAAAGAGCAAAGCTCTGATACCCGTATTCCCGTTGCATAGAGCACTTCGAAAATCGCGCGGTCCCTTGCTCCAATCAGTGTCTTTGGATCAGGCGCGTGAATCAGAGCGATCACCTCATCCAATGAAAGCACCTCGGGAACTTTCTGCCAAACGGCTGGTTGCTCCAAAGCCAAAGTCGGATCGGTTTCAATCCACCCTTCCCTTTTAATAAACCGATAGAAAACCTTGAGGGTAACCTGAAGCCGAGCTTTTGTACTGCTGGCCCACCCCTTTCCATTTATTTCCGAAAAAAACCGAACGAGATCTTTCTCTTTGACATCTGAAAGAGCCTTTTTTCCTAGAAACTCCTGTAAGTTTTCGAGATCACTTTTGTAGGCGTGAACAGTATTCTCAGAAAGCCCCTTTTCCGAGGCAATGTAGGCGAGAAAAGATTCAACCTCATGTGACATTGGAAAGGAGGTCACATGTTTCAGTTAAAATATCTCTTAGAACTTCTAGTGGGCGTTGCTCTGCATTGAAACGTGTAATCAGCGTGTCTGGATAGTGCTCTAGCACAGGAAATGTCTCTTCTTCGTAGATTTCCATGCGATGCCTTAAGACATCTTCCTTCTTGTCGTCGCCCCGTTTCTCAATCAGTGCACGCCTTTTTAAACGATGGATCAGAACATCCCGATGCGCCACCTCAAGTAAAAGGATCCTTTTGACATCGACATAGCGCTCAAGGATTTTAGCTTGCTCTACCGTTCTGGGGATTCCATCGAGAAGTAAAAGCTGTTCGTCAGGGAAGTAGCGATTCGTTGCAATCAGCCCCTGAACAAAGTGGTGCCAGATATCAATCGTTACATCATCTGGAACCAAATTTCCTTTGCTCGCATACTTGTGGTAGATCTTTCCTGCTGGAGAATCTGGAGAAAGCCCCCTAAAAATATCCCCTGATGAAAGGTGGTAGTGATTCCCCGCACTGCTTAAGAATTTCCCTTGCGTACCTTTACCCGAACCTGGAGGGCCAAAGATCAAAATCGCATTGAGTCGCCCTTCATGTGACGGAATGACACTCTGTTTCATTAAAACTCCTTATTAACCGTTAGTAGCTTTGCGAGCTCCCACAACTGCATGATCCCCTTACATTGGGGTTTGATACTTTAAATCCCGCTCCCATCAGCCCTTCTTGATAGTCGATTTCCGATCCGAGCAAGCGGCTGAGCATATTCTCTTTCACATGGATCTCTACTCCATGAGAGGAAAACACCTGATCATCATCTGATGCAGACTCAGAAAAATCGAGAATGTATTCATAGCCACCACATCCTCCAGGCTTATCCCCAAACCTCAGCGCCCACCCATCTTTTTTCTCCTCCTTGAGGATCGCCTGAAACTTTTCCGCTGCCCTTTTGGTCATCGTAATCGTTTCCTGATCCCACTCCTCTTCCAAGATTCCGTTCAAGCGATCAATCAGCTTCTCAATCTCCGCTTCCCCAAAGCCATGACCGAGCATCCCCATCTCAAGCGTCTCCCAAGTTGCCGCCTGGCAAGAAGCGCACGATAGCCCAGCATTTGTCATCTCTTGAGCGAGCCTCTGACTCTTCTGAGGAAACTTCGTAAAAATATCCTCAATCGTCATCCCACGAGAGATCTTCTCTTCACCCTTAGTATTTGATTTTAACTTCTGCATCACTTTTCGCATTCTCTTTGATTTGACATTGACAAGCAAGTCTTTCATTCTCCATTTCACCTAAGAAGTCACTCTCCTCCTCCGTAAAAGGGGAAAGATGCTCCATTCCCTCTTCCACTTCAATCACACAGGTGCCACAGACACCCTCTTCACAACAAAAAGGAACTCCCGCCTCTTCACAGGTATCTTTGAGCCCCTCTCCTGCTGCAACCTCAGCTTCATCATCCCCATTTAAAATTAACTTGGCCATATTTCTCCTCACTCAATACAACCGTTAAATATTACAAGGTTAAAGTGGAAAAAAGCAAGGGCAACCCTCGAGCTGCCCTTACGAATACAGTATAAATCTAGAACATCGACTCTGCGCTTACGAGCTCTTCAGCTGCAAGTTTCATTGAAACCATTCCTTCCTCAAACCCTAAACGGATCAAAAGAGAATTCACGTAAGAAAACTCTGTCTGCATGTAGTCCAATTGACTTTCAAGTGACGCTAGCTCGCGTTCTAACTCTTTTTTATTCATATTATCTCCTATTATATAGCGGCTGCGAAAGAAAATTAACCCGTTGATCTTCAAGTAAGTTTGCAGATCTTTGGATGTTTTTTTCCTTATCAATAGCGCATTGGCTATTCATTTCGTCAAAAAACACCAAATTTCAAGAAAACTTCCAATGAATCTCAACAAATTAATTTTCATTCACAGCCTTTAGGCATCACACCTTGCTTCTATTATAATGCAATTCTTGCCCATTTTCAATTCTTCAAAATTTAGTTATTAAGCATTATAATTTTAATTTATAAATAATCAAAATTTTACTTTCGTTCTTGACAATATACTTTGTTGTTTAATTGAGATGTAGTTACAATTTTGTTATAATATAACATTAATTAATAATTATTAATAACGAGGTAATAGCTATGTCAACTATTGACAATCCTGCACATAAAGAGCTTATTCAAGGCTTCAATGACATTCTTGGAATGATCGGCGCACCTCCCTTAGAGGAGACAGCTAAAACACCAGGCTCATCAGATAGTCAGTTACTTCCGCTTGAAGTCTCTGCCGAAAAAACTGCCGATGCTTTTGACCAAATGTTTACTCAGTTCCAGCAGCAGAAAAAAGCATTTGAAGAAATGCAACAGGTCTCTCCTCCCTTTGCGCCTGTTCTCTCCCCTAAAAAAGTAGAGGTCGCTCAGCCCAGCCCAACAGAGTTACAATATACTGCGGAGCAGCGCGCTCAAGCTATTAAAGTGCTTGAAGACCAGCTAGAGCAACAAGCACTGTCGCCAGCATCACCTAAAGCAGAGGCTCAGGCCCAAGACGAATGGAAAGCTCCAGAGGAGGATGCTCATTCATCTGTTGCTTCTGAAAAGCGCCATGTTGATTCAGATGCCTCCTCAAGTGTTGCTGATTCAACTGAATCGTACAGATTCTTACCTCAGAATAGCCAGACGCCTCCTAAGAGCCCAGGCAAGCCTCACCAGCTCTATGTCCAACCTAATAGACCAACAGTGGCTCTTCCTCTCCCAATGCAATCGCAACCTACTAATATCGAGGAGCTCAAGAAAAGACAAGCCGCAGGAAAGCTTATCCAGTGGGGCCAAAGAGGTTACCCTAAAAAGGATCAGTTTGAATTAGCGACAAGAGCTTATGATGAAATAGATGTGATCAGAGGAGTCGATTCTTCAAACACTGCCTCGTCTCTAGAACTAACTCGAACGATTCAATCGCTGAAAAGAAGCTGGAATCGTTATCATGACCATATTATTGCTGTAGCCCGCCCTCTTTCACGTGAAGTGGAAGGCATTGAAAATGAGCGCTTGCTTTCTGTATTAGATTCTGGAATTCAAGAGGTTAGCACAGTTTTTTCTGGGACGGATGGAAAAAGAATCCAGGTCGTCTTAGACTTAAGAAGAGCACTTCTAGTAGAGCTGATCGCAAAAGGAAGTATTGAGACAAGTTCTTTGCTCCGTTTAGCACAGACTGGCATCTCTCACCAACCATATGTACTTCCAATATTTGAAATGAAACAACCTCAAATTGTACAGGGTGAATCACATACGACAATACATAGACCTAAGGGTATTAGCGAAAGAGTAGCAAGAGAGGCTATTATTCTAAAAACCAGAGAGTTACAACAATTATTAAACAGAGCTCCTAAAACAAGTAATGATTGTGAATGAATTTTAATTTTTTTTGTTAATTTAAATTTAATATTTATGATATAATTTAGCTTCGAACAAATAAAAGTTAATAACAATTGAAAAAGTAATATTTATATTAAGGAGAAATAATATGAGTTCAACAGCATCAAACAATAGTTCCGTAAGACCTCCTGAGGCAAGTGCTAGCCAGGTGGGCAGCGATCATCAGTCAACTCTCTCAGGATCTCTAGGAGGTCATTCAATTACACATCTTCAGTACACTGACGAAGATAAAAACATGGTTAAAAGTCTACTCAACGGAGATAAAGAAACTACCTTTGGGGAGCGTTTCAAGAGCTTATCAATTGGGGCAAAAGTAGCTGTCGTTTTTTCCTCAGTTGCCTTAGGTCTAGGTGCAGGTGTTTTAGCAGCGATAAATGCTTACGAAAATCGCCCAACAAGAGCTCTCCGCGATGCTATCAACAACCCAACAGATCTACGTAAGTCAATTGTATCACTAGCATATAATAGTAAGGCTTCTTTTCAAGATGCAATTGATGGATCTCGAGTTCCTAATGTGCAAACTCAAAGTCGCTCTATATCAGAGCAGAAGAATGAAAGAAAGCAATTTGATGAAGCTCTTTCGGAGCAAGGAAGATTAGGTAATGAGTGGATTGATAATATTGCGAAACTTTCTGAAAAGTATGATCTATCTATGGTGCAGCATCAAGCTCTAGTTGCAGTGGCAGTAGAGAACCTAAGTAGAGATATGCTCGGGCAGGATCCAGCAAAATACGTTGCAAATGCTCACGAGATTGCTCTCTCAAGGACTCAAGAAAAGGTTGCTCAGCGAGAAGTTGTCAAAAGTTATGTTCAAGGGCTATCGGTGGCTACAGAAGCTGGAAATATGGATGAAGTGAATAATCTCTTAAACCTAGCTAAGCAACAAGGATATACTGAGCTGCTTTCTCAAAGTGAAGCCTTTCAACAGGTGCTTAAAACAGTCCACGCGAGATTTGTTCAACCAAAACTAGTAGCTAAGCCATCAAATATTGAAGATAAAGTTGAAGAGGCTCGCTCAAAGTTTTCTGCAATCGCTTCCTACAATGATGGAGAAAAGCATACAGAAACAGAGCTTAGCTTTATACAGAATCTTGTAGAAATGGATGCGGTGATCGCTGAAGGAGAACCAAAAGCTCAAACCTTAGTTGGTCCCTATGAGGCTTCAAAGGCTGATCTTCAAAACGTTTTAGAGATACAGAAAATTGCTTACGCCAATGCAATGGACGAAGCTTCAAAAATTGTTAAAACATTAGCAAACAATAAATCTGATTTCACTAAGATCCAACAAGACATAGCTCAAGCAAAAGAACTAGAAGCCAAGATTGATGCTTTGGGATTTAAAACAACAATTACTAGCCCGAAGACTGCTGAAAGCCCTGAAGCATCAGAGGTTAAACTAGCCCTAGCATTGAGTCCGATTGAGGAAAAAAAAGGTGCGCCGACCGTATTCTGCCACTATATTGATGCTTTAAAAGCTCAGCATGGTGAAGAAGCAAAGCTTCTTGGTACAGACATGACTGGTGACGAACTTATTGCCACTTATACACAACGAGCAGAAGTTAAATCATTTGCAGTCTTTAAAGCTGAGACAGTCGACCAGCTTGTAAATGCTCTTTCTACTGCTTTGACTTCGTTCAATGAGGAAGAAGTAGATCGCAAATCAGAATCTAGCTCTACTGCAAGTGAATCTTCTGCAAGATCAAATAATTCTCAATTTGCGCAGGAATTGCTTAGAAATCGCCAAATGCAAACCCAAGGAGCACGAGTCACTGCTAAACGAGGGCAAAGACATGCATTGCTTGCGGCTAGAACTGCTGCTAACCAAGTGCAAACTCCAGGGGCAGGAGGCGGTTCTCCAGCAGAAACTAGGGGTTCTACTCCAAAGCTGACAGCAGAGGCTCTTGCGGTACAAGACACTAGTCAGAGAGAGAAGAATTCAGGTGCGAGATCAAATAGTAGCGGTTACTTTGAGTCTGATCGTTCTACTCTTGGAGGAACCCGCACTGTTAAGAAAGTGAAAAACTCAAACGTGCCGTTAGATGTAGACACTACTAGTAGCAGTAGTTCGTTTACGCTAAGTTGATGATGTGCCTTGGCACAAGTTGTGATCCAAAGAAGCTCATGTGGTTTGCCACATGAGCTTTTTTTATTTGGGGGGGGATGTCAAAAAAAGGTTTGATATTTGAGGGGGACTGGTTAAAAATCGTTGTGTTTTTTGAGGGTGTCGACTACCCTTCAGTGGAAATGATGTTGAGGACTGTTTTTCGCCCATGATTAAAAGTGAACGACTTAAGAAGTTAGAGCTCGAACTGCAAGATCTAGAGCATTGGTTAAAGCTCGGTCTTGTCCCAAAAAAGGATATGGAAAAGCATCAAAAAGAGATCGATAGCCTAAAGAGTCGGATAGCAGAAGAGGAAAAGCGCGTGCGCGCTCTTAAAGAGAGTGGTGATGCAGAGGAGTATTCTGTACCTAAGAGAACTCCAGGCGGCAGGCAAGCCTATCAAGAGCCTCATACGCTTCCAGGTGAGGAAATGGGGGGCGATTCAAACATGACAGATGCAGGGCTCGATCTAGAAACAGAGTCCTATGAGACAGAGTCGACGACGATTTCGGGTGAAGATACCAATGAAGAAGTCACGAATTATGAAGAGGATGAGGAAGATCCTTTCAGCGATAAAAACCGGTGGCGTCGTGGAATCTTAGAAGATCCCGATTCCGATTCATGGTAGCCTCTCTCTACTTTCACTTCCCCTTTTGCAATAAAAAGTGTCCCTACTGCCATTTCTATGTCCTCAAGAATGATGCTGAGAAAAAAGAGGTGTTTTTAGAGGCGATTTTTCTGGAACTGGAGCACAAAGCTCCCCTGCTTCAGACTCACGAAATCGTTTCTCTCTATTTTGGAGGGGGAACCCCTTCTCTTTTCCCAAAAGGGGTTCGCGTGCTTATCGAAGAGGTCAAGAAGAGGCTTGTGATTGCTCGTGATGTTGAGATCACCGTTGAGGCGAATCCAGAAGAGGTTGATCAGGAACTCTTAGAAGATCTAAAGGAAATGGGAGTTAACCGACTTAGCATTGGAGTGCAGTCTTTAGATGACCATCTGCTTAAAGAGATTGGGCGGGAGCATAGCGCAGATCAAGCAGAGGAGTCAGTGATCTTTGCGAGAAAGGTGGGTTTTGAGAATATTACGATCGACCTGATGTATGATCTGCCCCACCAAACGCTTGAGATGTTTGGTGAGACTTTAAAGCGCATGGAGAAACTGCCTGTGACTCACCTCTCCTTATATAACTTAGTGATTGAGCCCAACACTCCCTTTTATCGAAAGAAGTCAGCTCTTGAGCAGGTGATTGCCAAGGATCGAGAAAGCACAGAGATGCTAAGTCTGGCCTGCGACTCTTTGGAGAGGATGGGGCTCAAGAGGTATGAAATTTCAGCCTTTGCTAGAGAAGGCTTCGAGTCGCGTCACAACTGTGGGTATTGGACAGGACGCTCTTTTCTCGGCCTCGGCCCTTCTGCTTTTAGTTTTTGGGAAGGGAGGCGCTTTAGAAACTGCGCGAACCTCCCTCTCTACCAAAAAAAGCTCAAAGAAGGGAAAAATGCGATCGACTTTGAAGAGAAGCTCTCTTTTCCTCATAACCTGCATGAACAATTGGCAGTGGAGTTACGCCTTTTGAAGGGGGTCTCTCGAGAAAAATATTGCGACCTTCCCGGGGAGACGTTTAAGCGGCTTGAGATATTAGAAGCTGAGGGGTATCTGCAGATAGGCGCGGATCAAATGCAGCTGACTGAAAAGGGGCGGCTTTTCTACGATACGGTCGGAGAACAGATCATTTAGCAGCAAATACAAAGACTGCAGGTGTTTTGTGAAGATTAGGGGCTTTCCCCTGTTTCCACTCTTTGACAGTTTTTGTCTGCACACCTTGATCAGGTAGAGTGAGGTTCCAAGAGATTGAGAGCTCTGTGTTGGGTCTGAGTGTCCGAATGAGTGTATCAAAAAGCTTATCAGAGCGGTAAGGGGCTTCGATTACGATCTCGGTCTCTTTTTCACTATGACTCCGTTTTTCAAGCCCTTGAATTGCAGGGCGAAGCTCTTCAGGCTTACGAGGTAAATATCCGTGAAAGGCAAAGTTCTGCCCTGACAGCCCCGATAGCATGAGAGCGTAGATGATCGATGACGGGCCGGGAAAGGTGTGCACGGGAAGGGAGAGTCGGTGCAATTGGCGCACAAGCCGGGCGCCGGGATCTGCAAGGACGGGAAGGCCAGCATCTGAAATAAGGCCCCAGCTCTCCCCTTTTTTTATAGGCTGAATCAGTTCATCGAGATCTTCATCTGGGGTGTGTTCATTCAAAAGCTCAATCGGAACTTCTCGAAAGGTTTTTCCTTCAGGGTAGGCAAACCGCTTCAGGTACTTTCTCCCCTCCTTCGGGCTCTCTGCGATCAAACCATCTAAAGTGGGGACAAGCTTGTCGAGTGACTTGGGAAAGAAGTCTTTGTGAGAAAGGTCTTCTCCAAGAACATTAGGTAGAAGGTAGAGCGGCACGTTTCCTCTTTTGGCTGAGCTTATAGGTTAAAGTTTCAAGTAGGATTGGCGCTTTAAGTCCTGACCTGCACTTAAGTTCTGTGTCGAATAAAGCATCCAGTGCCAAGCGAAAATAGGATGGGGGCAGGCGAGATGCAAGGGGCTTATATTTTTCGAGCGATTTGGGTCTTAGCTTAGGATAGGCCTTTGTGATGATTTCTTCGTTTTGTTCTGCAAGGCATAGTCCTAGCTTAATATGATAGCGGAGCTGACCAAGGAGTCCCATCGCTTCATTCGTATCATATTGGCGAAGGGTATGAATGGAGATCTGCCCTCCCCAAACAATGGCTTCAGCAAGGTCCCACCCTTTTTCGCTCTGGTCAAAATGGCATATGGCTTTGATTGCTTCTAGGGAAATGGTTTTTGCCTCTCCGACATAGGTGGCGGCTTTGGTTACCTCTTGAAGGAGTACGGCAAACGAAGGATAGTTAGCTTCCATTAGGTAGGAGGCAGCATCTGGGGCGAGTGTTTTTCTTTCCTGTCGCATGGCATCGAGTAGCCACTTTTGCCACCGTTTTTTACGCTCCCAAGGGGGCTCTTTGCTAAGGTCGAGGAAGATCATCTCTTTTTTTAGGGCTTCATAGAAAGTGGGCTTTGCTTTAAACCCGCTCCCGGAAAGGATAACTGTTAGGTCCTGAGGAAGGCTTTGTAAAAAAGGAAGAACCTTATCAAAAGCGGCTGCCTTTTCGGACTCAACTCCCTCTACGATCAGACACCGTTTGCTGCTAAAAAAGCTTGGCGAGGCAATCGCCTCCTCTAGATCTTTAAGCTCGAGCTTCTCCTGCTCCACTTTCCCTAGACCCGTTAAAATTTTTTTTACAATGTGCTCCCTTTCGTCAGGCTCAGCAAGGAGGATCATATAGATCGATGAGGGGTGATCTGGAAGCGCCTCTTCAAGGTGCTTTTCAAAGGCTTCAATCTTTAAATATTTCATAGGGTTGATGTTAGCGCAACTTCTCCCTTAGAGCCACCTATTTTTTCTCTATATTCCGATTTTAACAAAATTTTCTCGTTGAACTGTTCACTTTATACAACTGTTCACTTTATAATGAACAGTGTGATACAGTGAACAAAAAGGAGTTCTAGATATGAAGGGAGACTTTCTTGTAAAAAAACCTGAGAGCCATACCGAGGCAAATATCTATGCCAACAAATCGTCATTAGTACTGTATTGGTTACTGATTGTTGGGCTCCAGAAAAACTATTTCTCCCTAAGGGAGGCTGCTCAAGAAACAAAGTCGAGCGTGAGTTTAGTTCAGCGCATTTTCAGTCATTTAATCAAACAGGGGATTATGAAAACTGAAGGGATGCGCACAGCGAAAAGATTTCGATTATCAAAGCCCAAACTCCTATTAGAAAGTTGGCTTGTAAACTACAGTATAGTAAAAAAATGCAAAATTAGAACTTATCGCTCAGGCTTTTCATCCAGAAAAGATCTACTCAACGCAATAACTAACTCAAAACTACAAAGCAAAGTTTGCTTAGCGCTGCACTCCTCAGCTGACGCACTAGGCTATAAAAATACAAACCTAGATACTTTAGAGCTTTATGTTCTAGATGACTCTATTCATTCTGAAATAGAACAGGCTCTTCATTTAGAGCCTCAAGAACGTGGGTATGATGTTGTGCTTATCTCTCCATATTATAAGGCACTTCTTGAGCAATACTCTAAAGGAGCAGTATGCCCCCTTCTTCTCACCTATTTAGACCTCTATCACTTCCCTCTGAGGGGAACCGAACAAGCTGAGTATATAGCTAGTCGCTCTCAAGAACTTAAAGACATTTATTCGCTATGACACATTATCTAGAAGAGAAAATGATCTCAGAATTTATCAATACTCTTGGACCATGGAGTCGATATGTCATTGTTGGTGGAGGTTTTGCTCTTTTCATCTACAAGATGTACTTTGCGGGTTCCGAAGCAGTAAACCACCCGGTAGGAACTCATGATATCGATTCATTGCTTCCACGAATAGTCTCTCCTGTTTCTGAAAAAAGCATTGCTGAGCATTTGACAGAAGCTGGGTTTGTCCATCAATTCAAAGACATGAACATACCTGCAACAGAATCATACATCAAAGAAGTTAATGGTGTTGAAATGGAAGTAGAGTTTCTGACCGATAAATCGACAAGGGGAGATAAAAACAAAAATGTTAAAATCGCTGGAATTGTTGCTCAGCCATTAAAATTCTTAAACCTCAGCCTTCAATCTCCATTAGAATTTCGAACAAACGCAGGTGAAAAAGGCAAAGTTGTGGCTCCAGAATCTTGGATCTTTCATAAAGGCCTAACATTCACTCGACGAAAAAGTCGCCCCAAAATGCTCAAAGACCTATATGGAATCTGGTATGTTTCATCTCAACTTGGAAAATTCTCCGCTCGATCAAAGGATGAATTTGCTGTTTTGAAAGCCAATTTTCCCAAATGGGCCCTAACATTCAAAAATCAACTGCTTACTTGGATCAATGAGGCATCTCCTAATGACTGGTCTAACTTGGAATCTCAAGATCCATCAGGCCAGCTCAATAGGTTGGGATTTAAACGCGAAATTTTACAACTTATCGACCAGTCCCTTTAATGGGACTGCTTAAGAAAGTCCATTCTCACAGCGTTTACTCATTTTTTGGCAAAATCTGCAAAAAGCGACTTTCAAGAGCAGTCCCTTAATAGAAACACCCACTTAATGCTACTGGGTATTTCTATTAAGTCCATAAGTCATCGTATTTAGATATTTTTTAATAGTTGAATAGTAAAGTAAGTGATTATATCATTTGATTTCCAAAATAAACTTGAAACTAAGATTATCATGGCATTAAAAAAAATGCTAAAAAGAAAAACTAAAGCAAAAACCACCAAAGTGGCGAAGAAGGCAGTCAAAAAGAAGGTTGTCAAGAAGAAGACCACCGCTAGAAAAAAGGTCGCTTCTAAGGCAAAGAAGGCTCCAGCTAAAAGAAAAACTGTAAAGAGAGCCAAGGCAGTTAGGACTAAAAAAGCGCCTGTGAAAAAGAGTGTTAAGAAAGCTATAAAGAAGGTGACACCGAAGAAAAAAGCAACGTCACAAGTCAAAAAAGTTGTACAAAAAGTTCCAGTTGTTAAGCGTGAGCCTTTCAAAAAGGTGACGATCAATGTTCCGAAAGGACGGACGATTACGGCTGAAGGGTGGAAGAGATTGGTGGAAAAAATTTCTTGAGTATGTACACTTATAACGTGATTAATTTGAGATAGGTAGGTCCATGTTAAATATAGATTTGAAAGGAAAAAGAGCATTCATTGCTGGAATCGGAGATGATCAAGGATATGGATGGGCAATTGCTAAAGCACTCGCTGAAGCGGGCGCTGAAATCATCATTGGAACGTGGGCTCCTATCGTTAAAATTTTTACGACATCATGGGATGCAGGGAAGTTTGACGAGTCACGCAAGCTATCAGATGGAAGCCTCATGCAGTATGCAAAGGTCTACCCTATTGATGCCTCTTTTGACACACCAGACGATGTCCCAGAAGAGATCAAGGAAAATAAGCGATATAAGCAGTATGAGGGCTATACTGTCTCAGAAGTTGCCAAATCGATAGAAAAAGATTTTGGAACAATTGATATTCTCGTTCACTCTCTTGCAAATGGTCCTGAGGTGAAAAAGCCTCTTTTAGAAACTTCAAGGCATGGTTACCTTGCAGCACTTAGCTCTTCAGCTTACTCTTTCGTGAGCCTTATCCAACATATGGGGCCGATTATGAGTGAAGGCGGCAGCGCCATTAACTTAACTTATCTCGCATCTGAACGCGCTGTTCCCGGATATGGCGGTGGCATGAGCTCAGCAAAAGCTGCCCTAGAGAGTGATACGCGAACTCTCGCATGGGAAGTGGGAAGAAAGTGGGGCATCAGAGTGAACGCAATCTCTGCGGGGGCTCTAGGAAGTCGTGCGGCGCGAGCGATTGGATTCATTGGCGCGATGATCGAGTATGGCTATAACAATGCTCCTCTGCAAAAAGAGCTCAAAGCAGATGAAGTGGGAAGATCAGCTGCCTTCTTACTCTCCCCTCTTGCCACTGCAATTACGGGATCAACGCTTTATGTAGATAATGGAATGCATGCGATGGGTGTCGCAATGGATAGTCCAGCGCTTAGCCCTCAAGAAGCGGAACTACAGACAACTTAAGCTTGAAATGCGCTGAGCGAGCGATTGTTCGAATCGTTATTTTCCAGTCATAAGCTGTTTGCGCATTTTTTAAGATCTGAGAGGGGCGATTGCCTAGGCTAATGTGCCCGAGAAGCGTTCCCTCTCCTTCAACAATTTCCCACTTGAGGTTTAAGCTCTCATCGCTCGATTTGAGCGTAAGGGTATCGCCTAATTGAAATAGCGTTCCTTTTTCTCCATTGATAAGGATTTCTAGGTCATCTGTGCGATTGACATAGAAGGAAAGTTCATCTCTCTCTTTCTCCTGGGGAATTTCTTCAGGGTAAACGAACACTGAGTCTTGCTCTAACTGGAAAGTCGTTTCTTGGCAAACGAAAGAGTAGGGGCCAAAGAGCATGCGAAATGCGTGAAATCCTTTTTTGCGGTGCGGAGAACTTGGACCCGATGGGATCTGCTGTTTGAGGAATGTTTCTCGATGTCCAAGAACTTTAATTTTAAAGGGAAAAACAACAGCAGCATGAAGGTGTGCAATGTGAGGACGCGCAAGTCTCTCGGGATGGGAGTCTGTCAGCTGCGCCATGATCAAATCATAAAGTGTTGTTTCAAACGCATCGCCTCTTTGAAAGAGGTTTTCTGGAGCTCCTGTAAAGGTGTGAAAGTATTGATTAAATTCAGCAGCAGCCTGCTGTGCAACTTCCTCTACTTTATCTGCAACTAGCGCCGCGAGTAAATAGTTTGTCCAATCTATCGTTGTTTCTGGTTGGTAGTCGGGGATGAATGTGCCGTTAAATGCACTTATGATTTTCAGCAAGGACGTTGGAAAAGGGCGCTTCTCAGCTTCTTTCTCGCAGAAAGAGTAAAGGCGGGAGATGCTCTCTACTAAACACTTCTTAAGTTCAGCCGGAAATAGGTGGGAAAAGAGTTTTTTAATCGAGAATAGAGGAACAAGCAGGTGGACAGCTGTATTTCTGTTATTAGCTTTTGGAAACTCGTGGAGATAGACCGGGAAGTTGCCAGATGGAGTTTGAAAGAAGAGCAAACGGGATAAAAGGGTCATGGCCCCTTCCATTTCTTCTCTCACTCTTGAACGGAGTTTTGCTAAGACAAAGCAGAAGTTTTCATAGGTGGGAATGGTATCGCGACTCTCCTCTTCATAGCAGTAGTGGATAAACTCTGTTATGGGACTCTGTAAACTTTTTCCCTGCTCGAGACCAAGCTGAGCTAGGCGTTTGGACGGACAAATATCAATCAGTGGAGACACGCTGGATCGCCTCCTTTAAACCGGGAATGATCCCGCACTCTCTTGATGGAGGAGCAACGATATCCGCTCTTTCTACAAGTTTTTGTGGCGAACCACCAATGGCAATTTTGATATCTCCCGCTTCAAACAGAGGGAGGTCATTATGATCATCCCCGGCAACGATCGTTGGTCCTTCGAGAGCAAAGCGTTCTTTTAAGGTCGCGACCGCACTCCCTTTATTGGCACTCTGATGGTTGATCAAGAGAAGCGTATATGCGGGGTCAATCGGGTCCTGGATCATACATGTTTTGATCCCCTTCTGGTCCTTGAGTTTTGCATGGGTAGGCTCGAGTTCATGCTCAAAACCAACACATTTAATGAGGGGAAATGTGGTTTGTTCTGAGAGATCAAATGTTTCGAGAGCTTTCCAGGGGGCCGATGATAGGGGCTTTAGCTTTTCTAGATATTTGAGAAGAGGCTGAGAGAACCGGCCGGGACGGTAGTAGCAGAAGTCCCCTTTTTGATAGCCAGAGTAAAGGAGAAAATCGTCCTGAAGATCCTCGTAAAGGTGATCGAGCTTCTCGACAATATCCATCCCAAAATAGGCTTGGTCAACCGGCTTTTTGTGGGGCATCTCGAGCAGGTCCGCACCATTTTGCACTGCAAGAAGGTAAGGAAAGGAGAGCTTTTTTAAGGTGGGCTCTGCAAAGGAGAACATCCTCCCTGTTACAAAGATGAATTGCCAATTTTGGCGATGGAGTGATTCGAAGTATTCGATGACAACTTGGGGAATCTGATGCACTTCATTTGTGATCGTTCCATCGATGTCGAGTGCAATAATACCGGGTGTTTTCATAAGGGGTGATTTTACTATGGCTAGACGGAAAAATACAAGCGCGATAATATCGGACTTGTGAAACCATTAAAATATTTTCTATTTCCTTCTTGCCTAAGCTTTATCCTTCCACTCTTTGGAGCTGAAGAGAGTGACGTTGGTGGCAAAAACCATTTTGAAATGCAGTCTGCAACAGAATCTTATGAGAGCGCCTTTATCAAAACGATCTTGGTGCTGGTTCTACTTATTGGACTTGCAGTTTTAACAGTATGGATCTTCAGAAAAATCTCAAACGGACGGCTCCGCAATTTTAACTATTCAAAAGCTGTAAAAATCATTGAAAAGCGCCCTTTAAGCCCCAAGTCTATGCTCTATCTTATCGAAGCCGAAGGAAAGCGCTTACTTATTGCTGAGTCTCAGGTGGAGGTGCGGCAACTTGCGATACTGGAAGACTCCCCTTCCCCAGATCTATAGTGTCAAGTTTTGTAGGGTCAGGAGGTGCCATAAATTTTGCATAAGATGAAAAACTCTCTCTTATTTTAAATTTATCATCTTTTACATTCCCTCTAGGTTGAAAGCACTGCAGGATATAAAACGCCTTTTCCATTTGATTAAAGTCAATCTCGCTTGTCAGTTTTTGAATGCGATCTGCTGTTTCTTTTACTGTTCCAGGTTGCTCAAAACACTTTCTGATGCGCAGCGCATAGGTTGCTGGTGTTTTCCTAAAGTCTGCGTCGTTATTCCAAAGCTTTTCAATTTGCGCAATCACTGTCCACAAGGCTAGTTGTTCAGAAACATTGTCAGTGAGTTGAGCTTGAGCTAGCGCCGCTACAAGTGCAGAACCATAGTAGAGAGCGTCGCGGCACTCTCCGATCAGCACGCGCGCTTTCATATCTGCTTCACTTGAATAGTTCTCGACTAAATCGATGACACTTGCGTTGAACTTTTCAGCCGCACGCTGACTATACGCAGCGTCAAACGTTTGCTTCATCGCATTCAAATAGAGAAGTGCAACTTTGACAATATTGAAGCTGATGGTTAGGACGACTTCGATTGGGACAGCAATAGTTGCCATCGTAAAATAGAAGGAAAGTTCTTGCGGATTATGGGCAATATAGAGATCCCCAGTCACCGTATCATGCATGTAAGGAAAAGGAACTTCAATTGGCTCGCTCCCCTTTTGGAAAACTTTCTTTTCCCATTTGCCATCACTCCCCTTTTTCCAAGCTCTACACCACTCAAAACGATCAGGCGCATTGGACAAGTATTGATTACAAACAACATTTCTTAAGTATCCCATGGACAGAGATGGTCAACTATTCCCACAATTAACTCAAGAATTCTTATTCTCAACCTTGCGAACGACAATCTTTCTACCTGATGCATGGACGACTTCAACAGGGGTTCCAGGACCAATAGGCTCACCTTCAATGACTGCGTCATAGAGGTTTTCTTTAATATGCACCTTTCCTCTTGGACTCAGTGCTGTCACAGATTCTCCGACTTCACCGGGCTTGGGAAGGGAGTCGTGGATGCTCGATGTCTGACCGCGAACGAGGGCCGATTTAGAAAAACGAAAAAACTGGGCTGAGTGGTGCTTTGCCAGAAGAAAAATCACAATTGAAGCAGAGAGGATGGAGCCAAGGAGCCATCCTAGCCTTTGAATAAAGGGAAAGCCAACTAGTTCAAATGTTGCGAGGTCAAAAAGGCTGAGTTTACTAATCCCTGGAA
This sequence comes from Simkaniaceae bacterium, assembly GCA_030149435.1. GTDB lineage: Bacteria > Chlamydiota > Chlamydiia > Chlamydiales > Simkaniaceae > JASBRR01. The sequence goes on along the minus strand of JASBRR010000022.1, from coordinate 52,824 downwards.
GGAGCAGTGTCACAAGACCGCAAATGGTGAGAATGATCCCTACAATCCCCGTGACTCCAAATCCTGGAATGACAAAGAGTTCTAATAAGAGAAGTGTAAGTCCCACGATGAGTATTGCGATTTCAACCCAGTGCACGGTGTGAATCACAAATGCTGCCACTAGAATGAGGACTAGGCAGATCAGCGCAATCACTCCTGGAAAACCAAAGCGTGAGGTATTGATTTCAATATAGGCGCCAATGATAAAGCCAAAAACGAGCAGTGCAGCGATGATTGGATGCATTAATACTCTAAAGGCCCCGACGCGCCAATCGCGATAGGAAACCATCGTCGCATGGGAAATCTTCTTAAGAAAAGGGGTGTTAAATAGCGCCATTTTACTAGCTGGCCATTTCCCTTCGCTCCGTTCTTCAGCAGTTAGGGTTAAGCTCTTGGATTGTGGTACTGAGATTTGTGCATATCCCACGTCTAAGAGCTCTTCAGCGTTGAGTGACAAAAGACGCCCTCTTTCTGATACAACAATATCGGGGTTTGGCCCTTGCTGAATCATCTCTTTTTCGTTTTGAAGTTTGACAAGTCTATGATTGCGAATAACGAGAATCATATCAGGATCAACCATAGCCTCTGCAACTAATGGATTTCTTTGATAAAAGCTCGCAAGAGCTGCAAATTCTGCTTGAAGCGCAGACTTGACTGGCTTGGAGTTAGGATCAGACCGGATTAGCTCTGGCTGATTCGCTCCCATCAGCGAACTAGGGGTTACAGCAATAAAACGACAAGCAAGAGGAAGCATGGCTCCTGTTGCTAGTGCCCATTCATCAATAAAAGCAATCACAGGAATACGATCTTGAAGATCACACTTTTGCAAAAGATCGGCAATTTTTAACGTCGAGAGAATGTCACCACCCGCACTATTTAAGTCCATGACTATCAACTTCACATTTTGCTCTTTGTATGCTTCGAGAGCAAACTTCGTGTAAATATAGGTGGCCTCATTAATCGGACGGATTGAGCGCAAGTTAAGATATCCAATGAGATTATCTTCTGTATCACTAAGAGATACGTGCTCACTTAACATTTTCCACAAAGTTTCAGGGCTGATCTTCGATGTCAGCGCATCAGAAAAAACACTACCACTTTGCTCATGCAAGTAGGTTTGACTGAAGTCTTCATCGGTAACGATTCCATCAAGTAAATTCAGAGCTTGAATTCCCTGCACATTAAGAATGAGAGGGTTTGAGGCTTGAGATAGGGTTGAAAGCACCTCATGATCGCGCCCAAAAACAAGCTGTGCATGGGGGTCAACCATCGCCTCTACGATTGGCTCTAAAGTCGTCACTCTCTGACTTTTTTTGTTAATCAAGCCTTGCACTGTCTTAATCAGGGAATGGGGAATCGCCTCTTTCTTAACCCCATAGGGAATATCACCCCAAGCTGCTAGTGGAGTTGTAATCAGCTGATCTGCTAAAAAAGGAAAAACAGCTGCCGGCCCCACAGCTTTTCCTTGAATGTAAACGACGATAAGCTTGCCATAGGACATTTTCAGATCTTGGATATGATTAGAAAGGTGCAATACCTCATCGAGATCCCCCGATGAAGAGTCTATCTGAACAACAAGTTCCCCTCCTCGCGTACTCCTGAGCGCTACAACCTGATTAAATACTTCGTCGAGTTCTTCTTGTCCTAAATAGCCTCGCAGTGAAATCACATTCTCTTGCGCAGAGAATAGAAAGTTTACTGTAAGGAGGAATGTGAAAAAGAGTGCTTTAAACATAGCGTAAGATCAGGTCCCGCGTATGAATCAGGTGATCATTTGTATGAGCAGATGAAACAAAGCACGCCTCATAAGGAGAAGGGGCCATGTAAACACCGTGATCGAGCATATAGGTAAAGAAATCCTCAAAGCGATCATGATCAATGTCTTTTAGATCCTCAAACGATGTGACCTCAGTAACACCCCAAAAAAGGGTAAACATTCCCCCAACTTCTTGAATGCACGCTGTAATGCCTTTCTCAGCAATTGCCTTACGAACGGGGGCTGTAATCATCTCTACTTTTGCGCGCAAATCATCGTAAAATCGAGGCGACTGCGCCATCTCTAAAGTTGTCAACCCCGCTTGCATCGCAACGGGGTTTCCAGAAAGTGTGCCGGCTTGAAAAACAGGCCCAGTTGGAGCTAAATAATCCATTACATCAGCTCTTCCTCCCAGAGCTGCTGCAGGAAAACCCCCTCCAACAATTTTTCCATAAGTCGTCAGGTCAGGGCCAATTCCATACACTCCTTGAGCTCCAGTTAATCCTACACGAAATCCTGAGATCACCTCATCAAAGATCAAAAGGGAACCATGTTGGGTGGTCAGCTGACGAAGGGCTAATAGAAACTGCTCACTTGCTGGAACCACACCCATGTTTGCAGCAATGGGCTCAACGATGATGGCTGCAACCTCAGATCCATACTTTGCCATTAAATCTTGGACTGCTTCAACATCATTATAGGGAATTGAAAGTGTGTTTTGAATCGTACCCGTAGGGACACCAGCCGAAGAGGAGGTGCGACTCAGATGCGCAACAGCTGACCCTGCATTCACTAGAAAGGGGTCGCTGTGCCCATGATAGTTTCCGTTAAACTTAACGATGAGCGGGCGATTGGTAAAGCCACGCGCCAAGCGAACCGCTGTCATGGTTGCCTCAGTTCCCGAAGAGACAAAGCGCACCTTTTCAATTGAGGGAACGGTATTCACCATATGGCGCGCAAGCTTTTCTTCGACTTCCGTTGCGAGTCCAAATGAACTTCCCTCTGCGATGCGCTCTGTTACGGAGGCGACAACATCAGGATGAGCGTGGCCACAGAGCAATGCGCCCCAGCTCATGCAATAATCGATATAGGAGTCCCCATCAGCGTCCCATATAAGGTCTCCAGCTCCCTTCTCTGCCACGATGGGGTCAACCTTTAGATTGGGAAAAGCCCTCACCGGCGAACTCACTCCCCCAGGGATCACAGAGCATGATTTTTCAAAAATGTCCTTACATTTTGTTTGAGTCGTAGCGGTCATAAGGGGCTCTCCTCGCGTATATGAGATGTCATAGCAAAGATTTTATTTTAATGAAAAAGATATCAAAAAATGAGGCCATTTAATTCAAATATCTATATAGTCTCTGTTATAAGAAAAGATACGTTTACTAAAAATGAAGAAACATTTCTGGAGGTAAAGGTTATGCCAGACGCTATTGATCACGTTGACGAGGTCTTCTCAAATCAAATCGGACCTCTCGGTTATACACTCCAAGGACGCATTGATGATCACCACGGCGCAACGCTCGAAAAGCACCGTCAAAAAATTTCTGAGATCAACCAAAACCTTCGCTTTGTGATCAACGAAATGGCTTCTCAGTGCAAAAAGCTCGAAGCAGATCCCGATAAAAAGCCTCCTTACGATCTCAGAGGATTTGAGGATACGATTAACCGCCTAGAAGATCTCTACCACGACTACCGCAAAGAGGCTGTAAACACCTCTAAAGGTGTTAAAAAAAATCTTGAAAAGCTCGAGAGAAAACGCCTCTTCCCTGAAGATCTCTCTAAGATTACTGAAGGAGATATGAAATCCATTATCGATACGATCGATAAGATGCAAACGGCGAATAAAGATAAAGTCCAAGAGATCACTCAAGAGCTTTATCTGGTCGGTCAGCTATTCATTACCATCACAGATATTATCCGTAAAATGGATGAAACGCACCGCCGTTTTTTAGAGCGCGTTGCAGAAAAACTGGGGCGATAAGATGTACGAATTAACGTTAGAAGAACTTGGAATGCGGCTTGTTAACAACAAGCCTCTAAGTGACGATCTCACAAACAGTGACATCGATGCACTCTACTCCCATGCCTATACACTTTATGGAGTGGGCAGCGTTTCAGATTCACGCGTGCTATTCGAGCAGCTAACTACATTGCAACCTCTCTCAGAAAGGATGTGGATGGGACTTGCTGCATCGCTTCAAGTTGAAAAGAATTACGATGAGGCAATCCGCGCCTGGGATATGGTCACTGTGTTAAAAAGCCACGACGCTATGCCCTATATTCATATTGCCGAGTGCTATTTTTGCTGTGGAAAGCCCGCTTTAGGATTGAAAGCTCTTAAAGCTGCAAAAAAGCATGCGACGAAAGCCGGTATTGGAAAAATCATCGCACTGGAAGCGCAGTGGAATGAGGAAGGAGGAGAATAATGGTAGATATTCAAGCACCAAGACCAGTTAACACGGTTCAAGGCGACTTTTCTCGCTCTTTCTTACATGAGAAAAAGAAAGCAGACCTCCCCCATCGAAACGACTCAACATCTGTTGCTGATGCATCACATGCCAAACAAGCTGCGATGCAAAGGCCAAAACTTCCTAAGCCAACAAAGAGCTCTGCTCAAACAGGTGTCACTTGGGCGCGCATCATCGATGAGCTCTATGAAGGGAGAGTGGACATGCAACATCGGGCCAATGACCTTCTCCATACGCAAATCAAAAAGCGTAACCACTTAGACGACTCTTCTCGCAAAGTGGTGCAAGACATGGCTGCAAAGTACAAAGAGCAAGATTGGTGGAACTACCTCGGCAATGCGGTCGAAACGTTATCGATTGCTGTAACTTTAGTTGGAGGCGCCACGTTAACAGGTGTGGGCATTGCTTCGGGTAACCAAGATATTACAAAAGCTGGCTATCAAATGACCGCGGGTGGAGCACTATCTCTAACCTCAAAAGCACTGAAACAAATGGGAGTCACCCAGGAAGGCTCAGCTGTCAACCGGCTCCTTAGCTGGGCAGGTGTTGCCCTAAGTGCTAAAGGCATAGCAACTGGCGCGCCGATCCTTATGAATCGCGCTGGAACCATAGCAGCAGGTGTCGCATCGGCTGGAATGGACAGCGTTAAGCACGGAAGCCATGCGCGAAGAGAAAAAATTCGCGGGGAGCTCGAAGAGCTAAATGCTCACTTAGCGAACGTTCAAAAAGATCGCACGAAAAGTGATGACGACCTTAGTAATGTGGGAAGTGCTCACAAAAACAGCGATATTGTCCATCTCGCTAAGGCGGTTACGAATCAAGAAGATGAAAAAAATCGGGTGCTCACTCGCATCCTTCAAGGATCAAAAGCTTAAAGGAGATGTAAACGATGGTAGGTCAAGCTCAAGCTGTTCAAGAGAGTACAAAAGTCCAGGTCCCTCATCAGGACCAGTCGACTTCTTCTCTGCAAAATTTGGATAAGAATACGGCAACGATAGAGCGTGCAGAACAGACGCGTTCAGAGAGTAGCCGTATGCGTCGCGCCCTATCAAGTAAAGAAGGGATGCGCGTCGACCCAAAAGGGAACAAGCTCCCCACAAACAACATGATCGCGATGTTTAAGCTTCTATTCCACACCTCGAACACCTTGAAGAAAGTTCTAGAAGCAGAGCGAGCAGAAAACAAAATCTCAAACAAAAAGTGGGAAAGAGAGAGCGAAAACAAAGCCCAACACCATAAAGATGCTGCTTCGAACCAATGGTGGTCTTCTCAATACCAGGCCTGGGCAAGCGTCGCTACGATGGCACTCCCTCTTTTAGCTGAACGCCCTGAGTGTGCGGGATTAGCTGATCAAATTAAGTTTGTTGCAAAAAAGTTTGGAGAGATGGCCCCAGCCGCCATCTCTTACGATGCAGAGTCGAAGAAAAGCGATATCGACATTAAGATGACAAACACTGAATTCCGTCGCGATAGTTCTCGTATGGAAGTTGAAGTCAATAAAGATGAAATGCGTCAGCTGGAAGGTGCTGTGGATCAGCTGAACAACTTGATTCACGAACTGATTCGCCTCGAAGGTAAGACTTACAGCCATGAAAGTGGCTAATCACAATTCACCCCTCGTGTAACACACACGGTAAGGGTGGAGCGATTTGTCGCTCCACCCTTATTTTTTTCCCGGCAAGGTTGAAAAATTAAGCTGTAGATCTACAGGGATTTTTTCAGATCTTTAGATTTTTTCTCCTTGTAAATAGCGCTTTGGCTATTCACTTCGTCGTAAATACCCAAAACTCAAGAAAAAATCCTCCGTATCTCTGCACCTTAATTTTTCAACCCTGCCTATTAATTTTTGGATTTGTGTTATTAAATAAAAGTGGAAGGTAGTGGATATGATTATTGTATTGATTGGGATTGCGGGATCGGGGAAGTCAACAGTGGGAGCGGCTTTGGCGGAGGCGTTGGGGTGGCAATTTTATGATGGAGATGAGTTTCATCCAGAGGCAAATCGAGAAAAAATTGTATCGGGGACTCCCCTAAGGGATGAAGATCGGTGGCCCTGGCTCGAGGTATTGGCTGAGTTGATCCGCGAGAAGGAAAACATTGTTTTGGCATGCTCGGCACTGAAGCAGAAGTATCGGGACCTGCTTCAGGTCAAGGTTGGTGTCATTATGGTTCACTTAAAGGGAGATCATCAGCTGATTAAGGGTCGACTGCAGGCGCGGACGGGCCACTTTTTTCGTGAGGAACTCTTCGATAGTCAAGTGAAAGATTGGGAAGAGCCAAAAGCGTGTGTTGAAGTCGATATTGATGCGCGCGTCAACCAAATCGTAGAGAAAATACGGATACAATTGAAAATTTAAGTTTATTTCCCTATGTTACGAAGACATGCGATTTCTACTCTCTAAATTTCATTTTTTAGTTGCGACTGGTGAATATATCACTCTGCTTTGGCGTGCGACTGTAACGATCTTCAAAAAGCCCCCTAACTGGCATTTGATTCAGGATCAGCTTTATAGCATTGGTGTGTTATCACTCCCTGTTGTGGCCATGACGGGTTTCTCAACGGGGCTAGTGCTTGCAGCGCAATCCTTTTTCCAGCTCAGTGATAAGGGGCTCGCAGGGGCAACGGGGCTGATGGTAGGGAAAGCGATGATCACAGAGCTCGGTCCAGTGCTTACTGCCTTTATGGTGACTGGACGCGTTGGGGCTGCCATGTGCGCGGAGCTTGGAACGATGAAAGTCACAGAGCAGATCGACGCATTAGAAACGATGGCGGTGAGCCCCAATCGCCACTTGATCGCTCCCCGCTTCATTGCGGGAACAATCATGATGCCCCTACTTACAATCTTCAGTATCTTTATGGGGATCTTTGGAGGGTATTTGATCTCTGTTTTCTATTTCAAGGTGGCGCCAACGACCTATTTTGATCCGATGCCGATCTACATCACAAACTTTGATTTGTTAACGGGCGTCTTCAAAGCATTTATATTTGGGGTGATTATTGTCACTGTCTCTTGCTACAAGGGGTTGATCACATCTGGAGGGGCAGAAGGGGTTGGTCGATCGACGACAAATAGTGTGGTAATCTGCTATACTCTCATTTTATTTACAAATTTCTTCATTACGCTAGGTCTCAACCTGCTGGAGAATGTTACAGGTTGGTTCTCATGATCCACGTCGAAGATCTTTGGAAAGAATACGGTAGCCACCAAGTGCTAAAAGGGCTAACGCTGGATGTTATTAAGGGAGAAACGCTTGTCATCCTTGGTCGCTCTGGTGTGGGAAAAAGTGTGCTGCTAAAGCATATTATCGGTCTTGCTCATGGAGATCGGGGCTTCGTTGAGATTGATGGGGTGAGAATTTCAGATTTAGAAGAGGAAGAACGCTATAAGGCCACACTGAATATGGGAATGCTTTTTCAAGGTGCTGCCCTCTTTGACTCGATGAATATTGAAGAAAATACGGGTTTTTATTTAAAACAACATGGGAATAAGGAAACGGGAAAAAAGTATACGAAGGCAGAAATCAAGGACCGCGTAGATCATGCCCTAGAAATGGTAGGGCTCGCTGGAACGCAACAGAAAATGCCTTCAGACCTATCCGGAGGAATGAGGAAGCGCGCAGGCCTTGCCAGGCTAATCGTTTACAGACCGGAGTACCTCCTTTATGATGAACCAACAACAGGACTCGATCCAATTACATCCATGCAAATCAATGAACTGATTGTCGAAACTCAGGAACAGCTCAAGACAACCAGTGTGGTTGTTACTCACGATATCATCTCAGCACTCTTTATCGGAGACAGGCTTGCACTTCACGAAGATGGAAAGATTGCGTATGTCGATACGCCAGATGATTTCTTGAAAATTGACCATCCCACTATTGAATTTTTGAGAAAGACTATTTCACAAGACCCGCGATCGTTTAGGAGAAAAGCATGATCGATTATATGAAAAACATGTTGATTGGCCTTTTCGTGCTCGTGGCTGGAGGTCTGATTATCGGGATCATCTTGTTTTTAGAGCCAAGTGTTGGAGATGGGAAAGAAAAGCTCATTGTGCGCTTTTCCAATGTCAATGGGATTTCTGTAGGAACGAGGGTCATGTTTGCAGGGAAACCCGTTGGTGAAGTGACAACAATCGAACAGATCCCCCATGCGAGAGAGCAACCGACAGATGAGCTGGGTCAAGTCTATTTTTATCAATTGGTCTTGCATATTGACTCAAGCGTTCGCGTCTACAATACAGATGAAGTCACAGTGCAAACATCGGGGCTGTTAGGAGAAAAATCAGTTGCGATTGTTCCAAGGTCTCCTCCAAAAGGGGTGAAGCCCACTTTGATTACTTCAAAAACACCGATCTATGCAGAATCTGTAGATCCTCTTGAAAGTGCCTTTAACGAACTCTCACAACTGTCAGATAAGGTCGAAGAAGCCTTAGATAAGGTCATTGCTTGGATTGATCAAAATGGGCATGAGCTTGGTGCTGCCATTCGCGCGTTTGATGACGCTATGAGCGAAGCCTCTGTGATGCTCGCTTCTGCGAATAAAAATCACCTCATCGATGAGGTGACTGATGGGGTCCACAGCTTCTCAACAACAATGCGCGATATCCACAACTGTATCGGCGAACTCCAAGAGACTGATACCTTCCGGAACTTGGGAGTGACAATGAAGAACATGAAAAATGCCAGCAGCGCTGTCGACGTCATCGCAAATAAAGTTGCAGGTGGCCATGGAACTCTTGGGCGCTTGTTTATGGATGACGATACTTATCTTCGAACCACAGCGATCTTAAGTAAGATCGATACATTGATGAATGATGTCAACCACTATGGGGTGTTCTTTAACTTAAACAAAGAGTGGCAGCGGACGCGAATCAAGCAAGCAACAATATTGAATGCGCTCAACACACCTCAAAGCTTTAGAGACTACTTCAATAAAGAGGTTGACCTGATCAACACTTCGATGTCTCGTCTATCAATGCTCGTTGAGCGTGCTGAGACCAATCCAGAAAGGGAAAAGATTTTTGATAGTCGCCTCTTTAAGCGGGATTTCTCCGAGCTGATGAGACGCTCACAAGCATTATACGATAACCTGAAGCTCTATAATGAACAGCTTGAACAAGCAGAGAGAAACTAGATTACTGGCAATCGAGCTTGTCTAGCCACCCCGAGAAATGGGGTAAAAGTGACTTTGTGATCCCGCCTCGATTACCCTCCATTGAAACAGCAAACCGCGAAAGGGCGCTCACACTACGGCTTAAATAGTGAAAGTCGATGAGACGCTCTCTGACTTTTAGGGCAGGCGCAAAGAGAAGCCAAAGGAAGTGATCCCTCATCTCTTGCTCCCACTGCATATTCCCCTTAAAGAGTTGAATACAAACATAGAGTCCTGCAGTCATTGTTTGACTGGTATCGATCCCATCTTTACAGGTGAAACTAAAAATATCAGGACTTGAGACCTCAATCGCCTTTAAACTGAGGAGTAAGTAAAAGATTTCAATAAAGTCGAGTCGCTCATTCCGATTTAAGGTTTTCTTTCCCTCAAAGAAACTCGAATGAATAACCGGAATCACCTCTTCGATAAACGTCATAAAAGGCTTCTTCTTAAACTGATGAGAGAAGTAGAATCCACACTCCTCTCCACTTTTTATCTGCTCGATTAGGGTCTTAAAAAACTCACCGGCTTGGTTTAAATCGCTGTAGTCATTGGACTGATTATAAAATGCAGTTTTTGTTGGAAGTGTCAACAATGAAAATTGGGAGCTATACTCTGCGCGCTTTTGGGCTTTTTCTAGCATTTCGCAGCGCGCATGTTCTGCCCAGGATGTGCGATCCTGCAAGTTAATCATCAAATACTTAGATGTTGGCTCCTTGACATTCAGAAAGCGTAAAAAACCAAGAAATTCTGGAGCAATCACCGCTTCATTCGTTCGCTTATGAATGGTTGGACAGGGCAATCTGAGACACTGGATGTCGGCTTTATCAGTCGAAATCGCATAAAGAGATTCCGGGTAGTTTCCATGAAGTAGAGGGTCAAACCCTTCTGGCTCGCCTCGAGAGCGAAAGGCGTCCATGGTCTTAAAGAGTGGTCCATTCGGAAACTTTCTAAGCATTTTTGTGACTCTCTCATGATCATCGAGTAAATCACTTAAGAGCGAGAGAATATCTTTGCTTTCTCCCCATGTAGGAGGTGTCCCCTCGTAACTCTTCTTAATCAGCTCACGAATAAAGGGTTGCCAAATCTGCCACTTTGCTTTTCTCTTGATAAAGGCATATGCACATGCATCGACAAGTTGCACTAACGCTTTAGAGATATGGTCGATCTCTTCGGTGGTTCTAGCTGTTAACCTTAAATACTCTTGCGTAGAGAGAACGGAGCGAAGAAAGGCATGAAAGTCCCTGAGATATCTTAGAGTTGCTTTCCCCGCATTGTTCTGAAGTAAGTTTTTAGGGCTTGCTGCAAGCATCATCGACATCACAAGTCGGTTGGTTTCATTGACAACAGGAATGTCTTTATACTGCATCGCATCGACATAGAAATCGTCGAGGTACTCTTCGACCTGAGCTTTGATCTCTTCAGCCATACTTTGAGTTTCTCGGTCAAGCAGGACTGTGATTTGGAGAAAGGGATCGACTTCATTTGCTGCCTCGAGCATTTCATCAAAGTCACTCACGAGTTTTATGTGTCTAATTAGGTTGCGGTTAAAGAATGGCTTTCCATCATCTTGACGGACGTGAAACAGCTCGTATTCGCGATCCCTTTTTACAGTCTCTAAGTCTTTGATCCCTAGCTTCTCAATATTGAGATAGATGTCCTCAACTTGCCACTCTTCTTCCCATGTATCTTCTTTAGCTAAAACATCTTGAAAACGTTTTGCAATTTTGCTCATGTAGAAATTCTTGAGGTCTTTGTACTCTTGGTGGGTATACTGAAAGAGTGAGGTACACTTGTCTATCTTTTCAGCAGCCTCTCCCGCAAGGAGCATCATTGCCTTAACCCCTTTTTGCACTTCAACATCCTGAACATCTTTCTGATAGACGCGCTCGAGGTATTTATGCACAGTTTTGAAAGTGCCTTTAACGGTTTCTAGTGTTTTCTCTTGGTCTTTCTTATTGAGCTTAGAAAAGGAGTGGAGTTGTCCCTTCACTCCTTGATTTGATGTAGATAAATCAAGTTCTGCAATATTTGAGAGGTTGTCTACAGCATCCTTAAGAGTCATTTCTTCATGGTCTGTAGACGGCTTTTTTTTTGCCATAATACTACCCCCTCCAACTAGTATTATTATTACCTACTCAAAATTTAATTATCAATTTGAAAAGTGCAATTAATCTAAAAATATCTGACGCTCAGTAATATTGAAATAACCTGGTACGTTTTTCCCATTTGAGTCTAAGAGCTCAAGCTTGATCTTATGAGTGCCCTTCTTCAATCCATAAATGGCGTAAGGGACCCACTCTGTAAGCTCTTGAATAATATGATTATTCACCGAAAAGCGCACCTTATACCCATCCTCAGATAACTGACAGTTAGTAATATAAAAGTCGAGTAGGACAGGCCCAGTTTTTTTCACAGAATAGTGACCTTGTGGTTCATTGTAAGTGAGAAAAGGCTTGTCAGGGTCAAAGTTAATCGCTTTGCTTTTTGCTTGATCCTGATAGTAAAAGACTCGAGATTGAAAGCATCCTTTTCCTTTTAAGCTTTCTCCATATGAAAATGCAGGGAAGCATCGAATGACATGTTGCCCTCTATCGAGAGTAAACGGAATGGGAAAGCTCAGAATTTTGTCGTAAAACTCTCTATTCTCGTCAAACGAGTCTTCAAATGACTGGTTATAAGCAATGTAAGGGTGATTATCAATCACAACATGAATGCTTTGACCATCCGTGCTATTGATAAACTTAGATGAGTGCTCACCAGGAGTTTTAATTCCAAGAGGAAAGCCTTCAACGCGTAGTTGGACATTGACAGGAGTTTTCTTTTTGTTTTCATACTGCTGGGGGAAAATCAACTTAAGCGCTGCAGTATTAGACTCTTGAGCCCGGCGCATGGGGACGACTCTTATGTCACTACCTTCACCTGCAACGACTTTTGAAACACCTCCAATACAGAGGAGAGTGAGAAGAAAGAGTTTGTGTGTGGTTGACCTAAGTAGCTGTATCACAATAGCGCCTAAAATTGAAAAATAACCTTACTTACTTAGTTAATAAAACTAAGGATTATTTTCTAGTGTCACTTAATTTCTTTTTGAAAAAGAAGCTCGTTAAAAGAAAGGAAAAGAGAGCCACTCCCGCTGTTACGAGGTTAATTGAGGAAAAAGCCCAGGTGGTTGCATGAAAGAGTGAGTCTTTTACATATGTCATAAGGTCAGGAGTTAACGAACTCGCAGCAGCCAAAGAGGAGCTGACACCAGTTAGAAGACCTTCATAATCATAAGGGTTGAGGGTTTCTGTACCTGGATTCTGAAGTAGGTCCCTAGAAAACGTCGCCATTTTTATGCGCGCCTGAATTGCCCCTAAAACTGCAACACCGAGTGTGGCCCCAACAAATCGAAGCATGCTATACATCCCGGTTGCTACACCAGTAGCTGTACGAGAGACTGAACTCACTGTGGTCGCACTTACTGGAGTTAAGACTAATGCAATCCCGGAGCCAAAGAAAAGAAGCGCGGGGAGGAGCCATAAAAGGTTGTGATAAGGCAAGAAAACAAAAAACCAGAGAAAACAGATGATCAAGGAGAAAAAGCCTATTTTAATCGGAACGCGGGGGCCCTTTCGGTCTGCCAAAGATCCACTAAATGGCGCTACAACAATCAGAGGAAAGCAGGCGATGGTGGTCAGAAGTCCTGCAATCATTGGAGAATCCATATAAACGTTTTGAAAAAAGAGGGGCCAAAAAACTGTAATCATCAACATAAACTGTGTCATAACAATGAGCATGCTTCCGCCTAAAAAGATTCTATTCTTAAAAAGGCGGAAGTTAAAAAAAGGGTGATGCACTCTTCTCTCAGATAGCTTAAGACCGATAAAGCAAAGCGCAGTGAGTCCCAAGCAGATCAGTGTTCGAAGGTTAAAAGCTCCCCAAGCAGTAGCCTGCATCAAACCAAACACTAAAAAAAAGAGCCCCAAAGAAATACATAGAAAACCGAGAAAATCAAATGTTTCGTCTAGACGTTTCGACATAGGGACTGCCTTCATTGCAAGAATGACCCCTAAGCTTCCGAGAGGAACATTGACCCAAAAAGCCCACCTCCAAGAAAGGTACTCTGTAAAAAAACCTCCGACCAGTGGACCCAAAATCAAAAAGAGAGAGCCAATTGCTATCATGGTTCCAATTGACTTTCCTCTCTGGTTCTCAGGGAAAGCGTGTACGACAATTGACATAGCAGCGGGAGATAGTAGAGCAGATCCTATACCTTGGATTGACCGAGTCATGATAAGCCACCCCCCAGTTTCTGCTAGCCCGCCAGCAACTGATGCTACAGTATAAAGGCTCATGCCGAGACAGAACATTTTGCGATGGCCAAATAAATCCCCTACCCTTCCCCCAGCAATCACAAAGGCAGCAATCGCGAGTAAATAAGCATTAATAATCCAATAAACGAGATCTGTGCTGAACCCTATTTGCTTTTGAATCGTTGGTAGTGCTACGGGCAAGAGCGTAGCATTCAAAAAAATCAGCGACACTCCTGATGACATCGCAAAGAGAAGGAGTGATCGTTCTTTACGCGTGCTTGGCAGTTGACTTTCTCCACCCATGAACGTATCCTAAGCTTCCTATGAAAATAGTTATTAAAATTTCTCTTATCCTTCTCGGTCTCTTTGTTACCGAGCGGCTTTGTCACCGAGCTACAGATGGGTTTTCCTGTATGAATATCCAGCCCCCCAAAGGAGAGTATCTGAAGTGGGAGCAAGCCATTTCAGAAGAGGAAAAGAGTCACATTAAATGCACGCTAGCACAACCTTTTTATTATCTCAACTGCGGTAGCCAAAGCTATGTCTTTTTGGGAGAAGATGGGAAAACTGTCTTGAAGTTTTTCAAGTTTCAGCATATGCGCATTCCCCCTTGGATTGAGCCCTTGCCACTTCCCAAAGGCCTTAATAAAGTGCGACAAGTAAAAATGGCGAAAAAACGGGCTGTTCTAGCTAAAACATTTGATAGCTTTCAAATAGCATATGAAAAGATGAAAAGAGAAACTGGCCTCCTCTTTCTTCATCTATGCCCTAAAAAAAATCTCAACTTATCTGTTACAATTTACGATAAAATTGGGAAACCACACAAACTCTGTTTAGATGGCATTCCCTTTCTCTTGCAAGAGAGAGCTGGCCTTGCGTATGATTCGATAGATCATTGGATGGCTAATGAGGAGATTGAAAAGGCTAAAGCTGGTATCAATCACCTTCTTAAACTCAGTGTAAAAAGGTGTGAGCTTGGGATATTTGATAAAGACCCAGACTTCAGTACCAACTTTGGCTTTATCAATGATGAAGCGATACAAATCGATTTTGGGCGTCTGAGTTTAAACGAAAATGAAAAGCTCAAAAGTATCTATGGTCCTGAAATGGTTCGCATAACTCGAGACCTTGAGCTCTGGATTAAAACACACCATCCAGTTCTGCTGAACGCTTTTTATGAAACATTAGAGGAGATTACCTCATGAAAAAGCTTCTCGTCAGACTCTTTATCGGTATGGCTGCTTTAGGATTAGTTGTTGGTATTTCTGAGCTCTCTAGTTTTCTTACTGCTGATTTTAACATCTCCAAGATCACCTCTGATGTCCCTTACAATGAGGAGTGGGAAGTACCTATTCACTCAATAGATCAAAAACAAGCCGAGCTAGCATTTTCGCAAACCTACTCCTATCTAGCCTGTGGAAGTCAAAGTTATGCATTTATCAGCGATGATGGTCAGTTTGCCATCAAGTTTTTTAAGCACAAAAGATGGCGACTTAACCCCCTCATCAAAAAGGTGCCTCTTCCCAACTTTCTTCATAGAAAAAGAGAGCTCTGGCTAAAGAAAAAGAGAGAAACGATCGAATCAACGTTTAACAGCTGTATTGTTTCTTACCAAAGCTTTCGGGAGGAAACAGGAATGGTCTACTTACATCTCAATAGATCCTCTCATTTAAAGAAAAAGTTAGTCCTGAAAGATCGGCTAGGGATGAAGCATCGATTAAATCTAGATGACTTTGAGTTTACTCTGCAACGAATTGCAGTACCAACTCCAGTCTACCTCTTAAGTTTAAAAGAAAAAAATGACATTAAAGGCGCGAAGCTAGCTATCGATAAAATCTTGAGCTTTGCTACCTATAGGGCGAAAAAGGGTTATTGCGACAAAGATCCTCACCCCATTAAGAACTTTGGATTTATCGATGGGAATGTCATTGAAATAGATGTTGGAGGCTTTTACCAAGACCCTAAAAAAGGGCTAGACTACTTCTATAAATCAGAGCTGAAGAAGATTGAAAATAAGTTTATCCCTTGGCTTCAAAGTAACTACCCGGAACTTACTTCCTATATACAAGAACAGATTCAAACTCTACAGACAAGTCACTCTTATTAATCTCTCGCTTTCTTTGCCTTTATAGACCTTCTAGTGTTACCATTTTTCCATGAAACGATTAACCCTCTTCCTCTTTATTGTTTTAGTTACATTTGGGTGCGACTCGAAAAAGCCCTCATACACTAACTTGAGTACTATTCGTCTTAACTTTAGCTATTCTCCTTTTTCTACTGATCCAAGAAAAAGCACTGATCCCGTTTCTTCCACCCTAAGCTTTATGCTCTATGAAGGACTCATGTACCTTGATCGTGAGGGAACACTGTCTCCTGCTTTAGCAGAGGAGATCTCTATATCAGAAAACCGGCAGGTCTATCTCTTTAAACTACGGAGCGCGAAATGGTCTAATGGATCACCCATTACGGCATTCGATTTTGAGAAGTCATGGAAAGAGGTATTAGACACAAGTTACTCGTCGCGAGCTGCTCACCTTCTCTATCCACTCAAAAATGGTGAGGCAGCGCGTAATGGCAACTGCACTTTGGATGAGGTAGGAGTTCGAGCTCTTGATGAAAAAACTCTCGAAGTCACATTAGAAAAGCCCTGCCCATATTTTCTGCAGCTCACTGCCTACCCAACCTATTTTCCAGTATGTAAGAATCACGCAGCATCCAATGAAAATACCCTCTTATCTAATGGTCCTTTCTCTCTTGAATCTTGGAAGCAAGACAACGAAATAGCCTTAAAAAAGAACCCCCTCTATCATTGCCAAAAAAATGTAAAAATTAACCAAATTTCTATTGCACTTGTTTCAGATGAAAGAACAGCCCTGACTCTATACGAAAAGGGAGACCTAGATTTTGTTGGTGGACTGATTTCTCCTCTTCCGATCGATGCTGTAAGCACACTAAAGGATTCAGGTCTGCTATTAGAACAACCTATTGCTGGCACTACATTTTGTATGTTTAATATGCGCAGCTCTCCCTTTACCAACTTGAATATTCGCAAAGCATTTGCACACTCAATTGATAGAGAGTCTATTGAAAAAAATGTGATTCAAATTACAAGTGATATAAGCTCTCAAATTGTTCCTCAAATTCTAAAAAGTGGACTTTCAATAAATACAGTCCTAAATGAAAAGAGCAATCATGATCCTTCAGCTTATTTAGAGGCAGGCTTAAGTGAACTCGGAATAAAAAAAACTGATTTACCCCCCATTACCTATCACTACTTTGCGTCAGAACTTCAGAGAAAACTCGCTCTTGCCCTCCAACACGAATGGCAGCGCACCCTAGGAATCGAAGTCTCCTTACAGGGAGAAGAAATTAAAACATTTTTTGAAAGAATCCAAGCTAGGCAGTTTGACTTTGCTCAAATCCCTTGGCTTGCACATTACATCGATCCCATTAGCTACTTGGAAAGATTCAAAAGCACAAATATGACAATGAATGCAAGTGGCTGGGAAAATCAAGAGTACGCAAAGCTTATAGAAGACTCTAGCTGGCTAAGTCCTGGTGATCGAAGGTGCGCCCTTGAGCATGCCGAAAACATCCTTATAGATGAAACTCCTACAACACCCTTATATCATTTTACTTGTATTTACCTTAAAAACCCCAAGCTCAAACAACTCTGCGTCTCTCCATTAGGAGAGCTCTATTTACACCATGCATATTTTGAAGAAAATCATCCTGAAAGCCCTTAGTCGAGCTATTGGTAAAGTCCGTTCTCACACCATTCGCGCATTTTTTGGCAAAAAAATCGATCTCAGATTAAAATCCTAACTATGAATAAACGGTTTATTTTTTCCTTTTCTCTTTTACTTGTCTTACTCGTATTTACTATTGCTACAACAACGTATAGACCGAAAGGCTTTACCCTTCAAAAGATTCTCTCTAAACACCCTTACAACTCCAGGTGGGATTTTGGCCAACCAACAGAAGAGCAAGAGGCCCTTCTCGATCAAGTTGCCTCGCAAACTTTTAGGTATTTGGGAAGTGGGGCGGAATGCTACGCCTTTTTAAGTGAAGATGGGCAAATAGTAATCAAACTTTTCAAACAAAAGCATATGAAAACACAGATTCCATTTGCTGGCTGCCCCATGCCTTATGAATATAAGCTGATGAGAGATGAGCTCATATCACGCAGAAGTGCCAAGCGTATGAAATGCTTTGGAAGTTACCAAATTGCATATGAGCGTATCAAAAAGTATACGGGAGTTCTCTTTCTTCACCTGAATCACACGACAAACATAAACAGATCGATCCGTCTAATCACACCTAAGGGTAAACCCTACATCCTCGATATGGACAAGCTAGAGTTTCTCATACAAAAGCGAGCAGATAGTGTTTACATTCACATAATGGAGTTAATGGATTCTGGAAAAGTAGAAGAAGCTAAAGACGCTATTACATCGATTTTAGACTTGCTCGTTAATAGAAGCCTAAGTGGGGTTGGCGATAGTGATACTGATTGCGAGAAAAACATTGGATTCATCAATGGAGAGCCCGTCCATATAGATGTTGGAGAATTCTATAGTATGAAACCCTGCTTTCCTAGCTACCAGACTTTTTCTGCTATGACTAAAGACCTGCGCTTGTGGTTAAATTCCCATTACCCCGAGCTGATTCCCCATCTCGACCATGCTATAGAGGTTCGCTTAGAATCCAACCTTTCCGTATATTAACCTCTTTGTTAAAATCTATATATGGCGCTCTATAAAGGACATGTTAAATTCAACCTACTCATTGCCCTCCCCTTACTTCTTGCGGGTATCTACTTCTGTATCAAACCTACCTACCCATTTATCGTAACGTTTGGCGTTGTTTTCACTTACTGCACACTTTTTATGAATCCCGACCTCGACCTCGCAAATCAAATCCGCCTTTTTTCCATTCGAGGACTCCTCACTCTCCCGTTCCGCTCCTACGCCAAGCTATTCAGCCACCGTGGCCTTTCCCATAATCTTTTGCTAGGATCTCTAACGCGTATCTTGTGGCTTTCGGGGTGGGCTCTCCTTGGATTTGTCATTTACTTCAAAGCCTTTCCCACAAAGAAAAGCCTACTTTCTCTCTACTACTCTTATCAACCTTATATTTTCTATGGTCTGGCTGCCATCTGTTTAGCAGATTGGTGCCACCTACTCCTCGATCGAAAAGAACTGAAGAGGTAATCATATGTCAGGAACAAATCTCAGAGGTTACACAGGACTGACTCTTTCCCATGTGGCAGTTCACGCTGCATGGCATTATTTCAACCCACCTCGTTTGACAACTTCTCATGCTACCCGTCAGGCTCATCGCAAAATAGCCTGTGTCCAAGCCATAACAACATTAGCTTTCCTAGCAATTACTATGATTCCCACATTTTCCAAAGCACTAAAGACGCGCTCAATTTCAATCACAGCTCTTCCCATTTCTCTTTATTCGCTATTAGGATTCTTTATCTCTGGTTTTTACTTTAACTTTGCCATAACAGGCTTGGCATTAGAGATTCTTAATACTCGTGATAACTCTCTGAAAGGTATAGAGGCTGCATACCAAAAACAAATCAAGGAATGCAAAGGGAATCGAACAAGAAGAAAAAAGGTTGATCAAGCTTACGAACTCTATAAGACTCTTCTCAACTGAGTCCAAAGGCTTAAAAGTGAAAAAACCCAAGCCTTATGGCCACTGGCCCTCCCCTATTAGTTCTTCTATGCTCGCAGCATCGGCTATTCGCCTGGGAGATATTGCATTTGATGGTGAGAACATTTATTGGAGTGAAAGCCGCCCCCTCGAGAAAGGGCGCATGGTAATCCAAAAGTGGGAGAATAATCAAGCAGTTGACTGCCTGTCTGACCGATTTAGCGCCCGTTCGAAAGTTCATGAGTATGGGGGTGGATCCTTTATTGCTCACGATAAAACCCTTTTCTTTTCGAACCAGAAAGACCAGCATCTATATTCTCTTTCCTCTTGTGGTACTGCAATCGAACTAACAAAGTCTGATACAAAACGATATGCAAACCCCGTCTATGATCCTCATAGAAACTGCATTTATGCAGTAGAAGAAGAGCACCTCTCAGAACACAATGTCATTAACCGTCTAGTCAAAATCGATCCTGAGGGAACTTCCGCCCCCGAAATTTTGCATGAAGGACACGACTTTTATTCGATGCCTGCGATTGACCCAAAGGGTAAAAAGATCGCCTTTCTCACCTGGGATGTCCCCCATATGCCTTGGGATTCCTCAGCAATATGGATGGCGAGTCTTTCAGACCGTGGAACACTTGAAAATCTGACTCAAGTCATAGGAGGAGAAGGTGAATCTGTCTATGAACCTCGATTTGCACCCGATGGTACCCTCTACTTCTCATCCGATCGCTCAGGCTACTGGAACTTGTATCGATCCAAAGAGAGCCAGGCTGAGCCTATCTGCCCCATAGAGGCAGAAATTGGTTACCCCCACTGGACGTTTGGACTCTATCGCTATGCATTCTTAGGCGACAGCTACATTGGGTGCATCTACACAGAAAAAGGAGTGGATCAATTCGGTATGATTGATCTACAAACTGGAATGATCGAGAGGATTCCGCTCCCCTTTACCCATTACAAGAGTGTCATTAGCTGCGGAAAAACACTCATCTTTATTGCAGCTTCCCCCACATCTCTTCCAGGTGTTTACCAATATAACCCTTTCGATGAAACGTTGACTACCATTCGACAAACACAAAAAACGCCCATTGAAAAAGAAATGATCTCACTTCCAGAGCAGATCGAGTTCATTGGGTCTGGTGGTGAGAGCTCTTTCGCCTTTTACTACCCACCGACTCACTCTGAATATGAAGGAGAGGAAGGAGATAAGCCCCCTTTAATTGTCAAAAGTCATGGAGGCCCTTCTGGTCATAGTTCCGCTGCCCTAAGTTTGGAAATTCAGTATTGGACAAGTCGAGGCTTTGCATTTCTCGATGTAAACTATGGTGGAAGTACGGGACATGGCAGGGCCTATCTTCGTCGTCTCGAGAAAAGCTGGGGCATTGTGGATGTCGAAGATTGCATTGCAGGTGCGCGTTACCTAATCGATCATGAACTTGTCCACCCAGACCAACTTGCCATTCGAGGAAGTAGCGCTGGAGGATATACCACTTTATGTGCTCTCACCTTCCATGACTTTTTCAAAGCTGGCGCCTGCTACTACGGCGTAAGCGACTTAGAAGCTCTAGCTAGCGATACCCATAAGTTTGAAGCCCATTATCTCGAAGGTTTAGTTGGTCCCTATCCGAAAGAGCAAAGCCTTTACCAAGAGCGCTCGCCGATTCAACACGTAGATAAGCTCAACTGTCCTACCATTTTCTTTCAAGGAAGTGAAGACAAAGTGGTCCCACCCTCCCAATCTGAAAAATTGTATCAAGCACTCAAAAAGCAAAGTATCCCCACAGAATATCTTCTTTTTCAGGGAGAAGGGCACGGGTTCTTCTTAGCAGAAACGATCGAAAAAGCCATCGAATCAGAACTTTCGTTTTACCTTAAAGTCTTCGCCATATAGGTGTATTAATTTTTCTTAAAGAGCCTTTTTCACAACCTTCTGAAAATAAAGCCATTGAAAGCCGTTTATATCTATTGTTATGCATCTTCCCTCATTAGAGAAAAAGATTTACTACTCTCTTTCCTCTTTCCTTGTTAATCTCTAAACGTTTCTAACTATTGTTAGTCATAAATAAGCAAAACATGAAAACATTTGCGATTTCACTCTGTTCTATCCTGACCTTAGTCAGCTCGCCGATTCCTTCAAACGAAACACTTCGTTTCGAAATCGATCCCCCTAAACGAAATGAGGAAGGTATTACCGTAAATTTTCAAGATGTTTCGGTGACAGAGTTCTTGCGTTTTGTTAGTAAAGTGGCAGAGGTTAACTTTATCTATGACGACACTCTGCTCGACTTCAAGATCAGCTTAGTCACAGGAAAGCCCACAAATCCGGAAAACATCTTATCCATCCTCTTTCAGCTCCTAGAAAAGCAAGGGATCAAAGCGGAAGAGCGCGAAGGATGTTACTTAGTCGAAAAAATGGAGGAGTGGGAAATCGCCGCAATTAAAGAAGCGCGTCTTGCAAAACTTCACCCAGAAATAAAACCGAGTGATCTCCATCTGATTAGCAATAAAGGAGCAGAAGCCCCTATACTAGCCAAGCCAAAAAAGAAAGAGGGAGATTTCTTCGTTTATAAACTTCAATACCACGTCGGTTCCGAAATCATGGACGCAGTGAAAAAAGTGGGAAGCGATATTGCACATGGAACAGAGGGGTCAACCAACCTACTCCAAACGATACGCTCGATGCAGTGGATGCAGTCCACAAACTCCCTTCTCTATTCTGGTAATGAAGAAAACATTGCTGAGGTCACCAAAATCGTTGAAAGCTTAGATGTGCCGAAAAAGCAAGTGTTCATTGAAGTGCTCGTCATCGAAACTGATGTGCGCAATAGTTTGGACTTTGGACTTGAATGGGGTGGCGGTGGAAAGTATCGCGATAAATTTGGTTATGGGCTGGGTAATTTCCCTCTCCATTCTAAAGGCAACCCTTCGTTTGCGCAAAACCTATCGGGAATCAATGCAACAAATACCCCAACTGGAACCAACCAATTCCCGATTGGAAGTGGATTTGACCTCGGTGTGATTGGGGATATTATTTTGCATAAAGGGATGTCCTACTTCTCTCTTGGCAGTCTAGTTTCTGCGCTCGAGGCAGATGGCAACACATCGATTATCCTCAATCAAAAGATCATTACACAAGACAACAAGCTTTCCACAGTCTTTGTAGGAGATAATATCCCCTTTACTGGATCTGTGGTTCAAACTGTAGGCGCAAGCCAACAAACAGCTTCAAATATTGAGTACAGAGATGTTGGTGTTAAGCTTAACATCACCCCTCTACTTGGAGAAGGCGATGTCATCACACTAGACATTTCAGAAGAAATTACTGAAGCGGTCGATGATGTTCTCCAGAAACCTCAAGTCATTGGAGGAATCCAAACCACAAAGACTGATATGAACACTCAAGTCCATGTTCCAGATAAGAGCTTCCTCGTACTCAGTGGGATGATGCGCAACACTAAGAAGAGCCGCAAAACAGGTATCCCCTGCTTAGGAGGTCTTCCTGTCATTGGAGCGGCATTTAGCAAAACAGCCACTTCGGATGAAAAGCGCAACGTCATTGTCTTTGTGCGCCCTCATATCGTCAACTCCGCGGAGCAGTATCAAACCATTACCGCTAAACAAGAGCAGCAATACCGAGAACAATCTGGCAATAAAAAAGCCTTCGACGAAGGAATTGATAACGTCAAAGAAGAAGGAAACCCTTATGGACAAAGTTGCAATGGGGAGCACGAAGCCACTCAGCACATTACAGCCAACCGAGCCAAACCCTAATCGCTCGCAGTGGGAAACGTTTTTAGCTGAATTTTCTCCCGATCAAAAAAAACAGTTCCTCAAAAACATCACCCTTCACTTCAGTCGCATCATGACAAAAATGATGAATCAGCAGAAAGAAGCGATGCGCCGTCTAAAAGAGTCTCATAATCCACGATAGCGTCAGAGTAAGCTTCGCAAAAATAGGGCATTCCCCTATCTTGAGAAGTATGGAATCAATCAAACGTCTTCTCCCCATTTTAGCCGTCCTCTTTTTAGGCGCCCTAGGATTTTCCCTCACCCTCCCCCTATTTCCTCCACTGTTTTTTGATCATGCCATTGACTTTCTGCCCGAGCAAACAGATGATAATGTGCGCCATATCCTCCTGGGCATTTTATTTGCAATGTATCCACTTGGACAGTTTATCGGTGCTCCGATCTTAGGGAAGTATTCCGATCGTTATGGCAGAAGACCTGTGCTTTTACTCTCACTACTGGCGACAATCCCAGGTTACGCTGGCTCTGCACTCGCAGTGATGTATCAGATGCCCGCCCTCCTCTTTTTTACCCGTTTTTTCTGTGGGTTGCTGGAGGGAAATATTGTGATTGCTCAAGCAGCTATTTCCGATGTAAGCAAGACCTCTCAGAACAAGACAAAGAACTTTGGCTTACTTGTGACTTTAAGTAGTAGCGCCTTTATTTTTGGTCCTCTTATTGGTGGAAAACTTGCAGATCCTTCTATTGTATCCTGGTTTCATTATGAGACTCCCTTTTGGGGCACAACACTCCTAGTCATCGTTGGCTTCTTTGTCGTTTTTGCCCTCATGAAGGAAACGCATGGAGGCAATCTCAATATCCATATAAAGTGGAAGAAAATCAGCCGCTCATTTACCGAAGGTTTAAAGTATGAAGCACTGCGCCCAATCTTCCTCTTTAACCTATGTATCTTTACGGCCATGTTTTTCTTCTTTAACTTTTTCTGTGCCTACCTCGTCAACCGCTTCAATTTCAATACTTCTCGACTAGGAGAGGTGAATGCCTACCTTGCAATATTTCTAATAGTGACCCCACTCTTTTTTGGGAAACTCTCAGCACGCTTCACAGCCCCAGCGATTCTAAAGTATGGGTGCTTTCTGCTAGCAGTCAGTTACATCGCCTTTATTCTTCCCAATACACCTATTGCTTTGATTGGAACGCTGATTCCGATTGGGTGTGTTATGGCATTAGGGTTCACATTTCCCGCTATTCTAATCTCTGACCACGCTCCTCTGCGTGCTCGCGGGCAGGCGCTCGGAACCAACACTTCGATTCAAGTCTTTGCGGAGGGCTTAACTGCACTAAGTGGAGGTTTTTTAATGGCTCTTTTTAGCCGCCTTCCCATCTTGGTTGGCGCATTATTTGCTTTATTAGGCGGCCTTCTCCTTTGGCGCTACAAGAAAAGACATTCTCTTGCCCTTACGCATGAAAAGAACGTAGATGACGAGGCCTAGATAAAGCCATCCACATAGATAAAAGAGGTCATTTGTTGAGAGCATATAGGCTTGCTTCCAAGCGATATCGTCGACTGAAGCCAATGCCTGTTTTCCAACAATTCTGTATTCCCGGAGCTTATCAAATAAGCTCTTACTGATGGGGTTAAGTGGATTGACCGAATCAACTAAGTGACTATGATGAAAGTTCGCCCGTCGATTCCACAGAGTAACCGAAAGTGAAGTTCCCACTCCCCCCATGAAGATACGGGCAAACTGAAAGATTCCCTGACCCATTGGTAGTTTATCATTGGGAATCCCCGAAAATGTCAGGGCTGTAATTGGGGCTAAGTAGGTGCAAATTCCAATGCCTAAGTAGAAACGGGATAGGGCGACTTTACCGAGAGTCACATCTGTATTAAAGGTAGAATAATAGAAAAGCGCAGCGCTAAATGATAAAAGGGCAAAAATCACCAGATACTTTAGGCGAACAAAGTTCATCAGTTTAGCAACAAGCAAAACTGTGCAAAATGGAATAATTCCAACAGTCGAGACTGCAAGACCTGAGACCAGAGGAGTATAGCCCATATAAGTCTGTAGCCATAAAGGTGAAATCACGATGATTCCAAAAAGAATCGTATATGACATAGCAATAAGCCCCGTCCCCATCACAAAGTTTCGATTTTTGAACAGCTTGAAGTCAATGAGCGGGCACCTGCTTGTTGCAGTTTTTATTATAAATGAAACAAGCCCAAAAAAGGCGATGATCGCTAAGAACCAAATGAGGTTTGAGCGCCACCAATCGTACTGCTGTCCTTGGTCCAACATGATTTGCAGGGCTGCAATGCCAACCCCAAGTAAAAGAAGAGCAACTCCATCGACCCGAAGTTTTTCCGTCGGAGTTTCCCGCTTCTTATAGATTTGCCAAATCACAAGGCAACTAAAAATCCCGACGGGAACATTAATAAAAAAGATCCAGGGCCATTCATAGTTATATGTGATCCACCCTCCGAGAATAGGACCTGCAAGAGGTCCCACAATGGCAACCATGGTCCAGAGCGCGAGAGCCAAACTTTTCTTTTCTTTTGGAAATGTCATGATCAGAAGGGTTTGGGATAATGGAATCATCGGCCCACCCACGACTCCCTGGACAAAACGCATGAATGTTAAAACAAAGATATCGCGCGATAACCCGCAGAAAACCGATAAGAGTGTGAATAGCGCAGTCGCCATGACCATCAGCTTAATCGTACCAAATCGCTTGGTCAACCACCCTGTCAACGGGAGAACGATTGCGTTTCCCACGGCAAACATTGTGATCACCCAAGTCCCTTCATTCAAGCTGACAGCGATATCTCCTGCAATATAGGGAATGGATACGTTGGCAATCGAGTAGTCTAAGACCTGCATAAACGTGCACAATGCTAAGGCTAATGCCCCTAGAAAAAGGGTTCCACCCACTAATGGACGCTTAGTCTCAGCAAGTCCTTGACTACTCACTATTTTCCTCGATGATTCGTCTGACTAGAAAATCGATCCCTTCTTGCTGCTTGCGATAAACGTCTGTTGAATAGATGGAGCGCTCTGGGGTTGCTTGTGCGAGCATTCTTCCCTCGGTGTGACGCACATCTACAGTCACATTCATCGATAACCCAAGCCAAAGTGGATGAGCCTTTAGCTCATCGGGATCTAAGCTAATTCTAACTGGAACGCGCTGTAGAATTTTGATCCAATTTCCCGTTGCGTTTTGTGGAGGGAGCGCTGAAAAGACACTTCCCGTTCCAGGGTTAATCCCCACAACTTTTCCGTGAAACTTCACTGAACTGCCATAAATATCAGATTCGATTTCAGCAGACTGTCCAATGCGGATCCTTCCGACTTTTACCTCTTTAAAGTTTGCATCCACCCAGAGTTCATCAAGGGGAATCACCATTAAAAGAGGCTCTGAAGACTCAACCCGCTCTCCAAGTTGTACAGAGCGCTTTGCGACATATCCATCTACAGGGGCAACGACTTCACACCGCTTTAAATTCACCCACGCCTCTTTAAGTGAAGCAACCGCCTCTTCGACTAAAGGGTGAGTGGCAACTGTCGTCCCGACAATTTCCGCACGAAGCTCCTCTAAAGCCAGCTCTGTAGCCCTAAGGTCAGCATTTGATTCTAGTAATGTAGTTTCAGCATGTTCAAAATCCTCTTTCGAAACGCCACCAATCCCCACAAGCTCCTTACGATTCTGATAATCAAACTCTGCGCGTGCTAGCCCTGCTTTTTTTGCTTCTACAGTTGCTGCTAATTGATTTTGCCGGATGAATAACTGTGTGACTTGGCGCACCCTTTCTCCAAGAGTAGCCTCCGCTGCTTTAAGACTAAAAAGGTAGTCGGTCTTATCGAGCTCGACGATGACTTGGTCTTTCTTGACAAAGTCTGTGTCATCGAAGTTAATCGCGGTGACAACAGCCGAAACTTGAGGGGTAATTTGCACCATATTGCCATGTACATAGGCGTCATCTGTATACTCAGAAAAACGTCCAACTAGCAGCCAGTAGATAAAAATCACTCCTGCGATCGTTCCGACTCCAAGAGCGGAAAGAGTTAATGCTTTTTTATTCATTTACAGGCGTCTCCTTAGATGAATTGTATCCCCCTCCCATTGCTCGAATAAGAGCTAGTGTTGCAAGCAGTCGCCCCCGTTCAATTGCCACAGAACTTGCTCTTTCCTCTAAAACTTCTAGATCACTTCTAAGAACTTCAAGATAGTTGTCAAGTCCATGAAGATAGCGCGCTTCAGAAAGCGCTCTTTTCTCCTCTTTTTGAGTGAGACGCTCATGATGAAGGCCGTGCTCGATCTCCAATGACCGCACGCTCTTAAGACCATTTGAAACTTCTTTGGCTGCTTGAAGCAAAAGAGCATTATACTCGTGGACTCTTGCATCATAATTTGCCTGCTGCTCCTGAAGCTCCCCTACCAGCTGTCCTCCTTTAAAGATGGGAAGGTGAACTGCAGGTGTTAAGGCGGCAGCAAAGCTTTTTGCGTTGAATAGTGTGTTATTGCTGAGTGTTTCAAATCCCAACAACGCCGCTAAATTGATATTCGGGAAAAATGCCGCTTTTGCAGCTCCAATAAGATGTCCAGCCGCTTCAACCTCCCAAATCTTTGTCATGAGATCAGCTCGCCTTGAAACCAAATCGATCGGTAGATTCTCTGGAATAGAAAGAGTGCGACTCACTCTTGCTTGAGGCAAAGCAAAGTCGACAGTGTCATCTGGGCTCATTCCCATAAGAGCCTTCAGTTCATCCCGGTTGATTTCCACGCTATTTTCTAAACTCGTGACCTTTTCATTTGCCCCTAAAAGCTCAGCCCTTGCTTCCTTGAGAGTCAATTGATCATCCAAGCCATGCTGCATCCGTTTTTCTATAAGCTCAAGCATTGCTTCCCGACGCTTTACCTCTTCCAAAGCAATTTCCAACTGAAGTAAATTAGACTCCATGTTGAAGTAGGCCTCAGCAACACTTGCTGTAATCATCAATAAGGATTGTGACATTTCAGCTTTCGTAGCGCGAGCGAGCCCCAAAGATGCGCGGAAACGCTCTCGATTTTTTCCAAACAAATCAATTTCATACTCAAAGTCTAATCCAAGGAAAACTTGATTGATCACAGCGGGAACTTGGGAGGGAGGAAACCTGTCTAAGCTGTCTCGACTTAGGTGCTTGTAATTATCTTTAAAAAAAGCACCAAGGTGAGGGAAGAGATCAGATCTTGTCTTTTTTGACTGTGCATAGGCTTCCTGAACTCGACTAATTGAGGCCTGGAGGTTAGGATTTTCTTTGATAGCGATCTCAATAAAATGTGCGAGCTGATCATCGTTAAATAGAGTCCACCAATCTGCAGCTGGCCACTCCCCCTTTTCAAAACCGAGTTTTTCTGGAGAGAGGTTAACTTCAGCAAGAGGCTTAGGTACATCTTCCCGTTTTTTTAGCGCAGCGCAACCATTAAGCAATAAGAAAGCAGAAAACAAATAAAGAAAACGGAAGTTTACAAACATAAAAACCCTCTTTTATTTTAAATAAAACAATAGAGGATTTTATTGAATAATAGTTTTTAATCTGTTTTAATTATTTGTATGAAAATTCCAAAAGATATTTTTTTGCATTGTCGTTTTGGTCTCGAAAGAGAAGCACTAAGAATCGGAAAGAGTGGGAAAATAAGTCGTTTAAGACATCCCTGTCAGCTCGGCTCTCCTCTTACCCATTCCTATATTACAACCGATTACGCAGAATCACAACTTGAATGGAACACCCCTCCCTCACATTCGATACACTCCTCTCTTCAATTCTTAGAAGAGCTCATGGCATATACCACTCAAGCGGCTCCCGATTTATTTTATTGGCCCTATTCAATGCCACCAGAACTTCCTGAAAATATTGCAGTTGCTGAGTTCGGAGAGTCAACTGAAGGCAGAAAAAAACACCTATATCGGCAAGGATTAATGCATCGCTACGGCCAAAACTTGCAAATGATTTCGGGGACTCACTTCAACTTCTCCTTTTCAGAGCCTCTACTCAAATCTTTGTACTCCTCACATAATGGCGAGCAAAGTTTCAAGGAGTTTCGTGATGCGCTTTATTTGAAAATGATCCGCAACTATTTAAGAGAGGGGTGGCTGATTACTTACCTCTTTGGAATGACTCCAGCAATGGATTCTTCCTATATAAAAGGTGTTCCAAAAGAAATGAAGAAATACCTAAAACACACTCTCTATGGAGAGTATGCCACATCGATTCGCATGAGCTCTCTTGGCTATTACAGCCGCATTCAAAGCCAGCTTTCGATCTCATTTAACAGTTTGGATGAATACCTTAGAGATATGAAAAGTGCCCTTTCGACTCCGAAAAAAGCCTACAAAAACATCCCAAAGCAGCTGAACGACTCTATTCTTCAAATTCCCAATGAGCACTATGCGCGCATCCGTCCTAAAGCCTCTGTCAAACTTAATCAATCCCCACTCAAAGCAATTGAAGAAAGGGGCATTGAATATCTCGAACTGCGCGGGCTAGATATCACACCCTATACCCCATCCGGTATTGATCAAGAGGCACTCCACTTTTTATCACTTTTTCTCTTTTACTCTGCTGAAAAGGAGTCTTCCCCTCTTGAGAAAGAGTGCCAGCACTGCCTTGTATTTAATCAAAATCAAGTGGCGCTCAAAGGGAGGAGGCCCAATCTTGAATTAAAAGACGGAGACGCAAAAAAGAGACTAGGAAGCTGGGGTAGAGAGATCCTCTTAGAGATGAAAAAGCTCGCACGTAGAATCGAATTTCCCCATCTGAACATACTAGAAGACCAAATCAAAAAGCTCGATGACCCAAGCAGCACACCCTCTGCGCAGATGATCGAAGATCTGATCAAAAACAAACAGGAGCTTCGTTCCTTGGGTCTCGCACGTGCTAAGGAATACCAAGCCACCTTTAAACAAAGGCGTCTTTCTCAACAAGTCATCGATAAGCTATCACAAGCCACTCAGGAATCTATTCGCGAAAAAGAGGCGCTTGAAACAAAGTCACGCGTCTTACTTGAAGGGTATGAACACTTAGAGCTCTCCACCCAAGTTCTCATTCGAGAGGCTCTAAAACAGAACATTCAAGTCGAAGTGCTCGATCCTCAAGATAACATCCTCAGACTGTCGAAAGGCTCTGTTTCCGAATATGTGAAACAAGCAACAAAAACCTCAAAAGACTCTTATGTGACGCAGCAGCTGATGGAAAACAAGCAAATCACAAAAAAGCTCCTGAGAGAAAAGGGATTTGTCGTTCCCTATGGTCAGTGCTATTCCTCTTTAGAAGAAGCTGACTATAGCAAATTTTCAAAAAAGCAAGTAGTGGTTAAGGGCAAATCAACCAATTCTGGTGAAGGCATTTTTTTTGTTTCTCCAAACGATTCAAAGGGTTTCAGAGAAGCCATTGTTTCAGCTCTTAAGCTGAACTCTTCTGTGATTGTAGAGGAGTTTATCCCCTGGAAAGAGTACCGTTTACTCGTGATCGGCGGCAAAACTGTTGGGGTGATCTGCCGGGAAGGAGCTCATGTGATTGGAGATGGAGCTCATACTATCCACGAGTTAGTTCAGATAAAAAACGAAGGGCGCCACCCCACCACAAGACTCTCTTTAGGAAGCGAAGAAAAGAAACACCTTGCCACTCAGTCTCTAACTCCGTCATCGATTCCTAAAAAAGGGAAGAAAATCCCCTTAAGGCAAAACTCGAATCTTTCGACTGGAGGGGATGCAGTTGATTTCACGGATACCATTCACTCTGAATATAAAAAAATCGCAGAAGGGGCTGCAAATGCTATTGAAGCAAAGGTCAGTGGCGTCGATATGCTGATCAAATCCCCGAGGCAAAAGCCCTCACCAAAAAACCAGGTGATCCTCGAGCTCAACCACAATCCGATTCTCTACGGCCATGCATTCCCCAACAAAGGCAAACCTCGAAACGTCGCCAAGCCTCTACTCAAGCTCCTCAATCTAATCTGATGCTTGGTCTTTGAAGTAGGCCCAGCGGAAGTCTATTTCACGTAGCGAAGAGACATAAATCCCTTCTAAGTTCTTATTCTTCAGGTAGCTAATCGTCATAAAGTGGATAGGTATTACTGGCATTTCTTCCATTAATCGCTGTTCAGCTAAGGCATAAAGCTCTCTACGCCTTTCAAGTTCACACTCCCTATCAGCTAAACTTAAAAATCTACTATATTGTTCGTCATCCCATTTACTCATGTTTAGAGACCTTTTACGAAATATCCCCAGCATATAACTGGGATCTCTAAGCCACGAACACCATCCCATTTCACCAAGTTGAAAGGAGCCTTTAGACATGTTACTAAAGTGAATAGGCCACTCTGTTTTTTCGATCTCGCACTTGATACCTAATGTACGACTCCATTGCTGCTGAATTGCCTGAACCACACGAAATTTTTCACTTTGATCACGACAACTGATCTTTAGAACCGGAAGTGTATCCAAAGTACAATTTAACTCTTGAAGGGCTAAATTAAAGTGTCTTTTAGCCAGCTCTATGTTCGCATCCTTAATGTAGGAGGTTTTATTGACCCTTATTCCATCTCCTAGAATCCCTAATGCAGGTCGCTCACCCTGTTGCAAAATATGGTCTACAACTTCTTGTCTATTAATTGCATAGGAAAGTGACTTGCGGAGGTTTACATTTGATAGTGGTAGGGTTTGTGTGTTAACAAATAGCCACTCGACTGCCGCAGAGTTTAAATGATTGAGTTGTTCACTAAGGATGCTTGAAGAAAAAATATCTGTAGAAATAGTAGCCAATGGATCTCCTACCCAATCTAATTCACCCTTTTTAAACATATAAAACTGTGTTGTTGCATCTGGGATAATGTTGATGTTAATTCCCTGCAGGGTTACGGATGAAGAATCCCAGTAAGATAGGCTTTTTTCTAAACAGATACATTCATTGTTTTTCCATTTCTTTAGCTGAAATGGCCCATTTGTAACGCAGTCTTGTGCGTTTTGTGCCCAAGAATGACTAACTATGTCAGCTTTTTTATTAATGGGTGCAAAAGTTGGACAGGAAGTAAGATATAAAAAGTAAGGAGCTGGGTGCTCAAGATCTACAACCAATGTTTTACTATCTAGTGAACGCACACCAACTTCTTCTATGGAGGCTTTTCCTTCAAGGCATTTAGAAACATTGAGAATTGTATAGAATGTAAATGCTCCCCCCTGAGCCTTTCCAGGAGTTACGGCTTTTTTCCATGCATATTCAAAGTCATATGCGGTGAGTGGTTCTCCATTACTCCAGTATGAGTCTCGCAAATGAAATGTATAGGTCTTTTGATCATCTGAAAGTTCATATGATTCCGCAATACCAGAAATAATACTGCCATCTGGTCCCAATCGCATCAGTCCCTCGAAAAGCATCCGTACAACATGAGCAGAGGGGTACTCATTTGAAATCCTAGGATCTAAAGATCGAATTGGAGATTCAATTGCAATATTTATAAACCGACCTCGACTGCTCATTTCATTCTTTGTGTTGCTTTTCGTTTTAGTACAACTGAAAAGAAAAAAAAGGGGCGCCAAAAAGTAAAAAATCTTAAGCATAACTAATAATATTCTCGCTCTAAATAGAACATACTGGTAATTTGCACGTGATATTCTATATTGAACTTTTTTTTTTATGTAGAAAAAATGCCTCAGAGAAATGAGAAATTGCCAAAGCCCTCTAAATATGGCCTTGGAAGCTTAAAAGAGCTGGTACACATCTCCTTACCTTTGATGTGTGTTGCCCTTTCTTCAAGCTTACTCGTACTATGTGATCGAATGTTCTTAGCTCGCTATGACATCGAATGCTGGAAAGCCTGTTCTATAGCGAGTCCTTTTTGCCTCCTTTTTCAAATGACATTCGTAGTCATTGCCCTAATTACACAATCCTTTATTGGGCGGTTTAATGCCTCGAGACAGTTATCACTAACTGGTCCCTACGTGTGGCAAATGATTTGGTTTTCAATATTTTCTATGGCAATTACCTATCCCCTAGGTCTTGCAGTCAAACCTATGCTTTCTTCGGGAACTCTTGCAAAACCAGCAATAACCTACTTTCAGGTTTTAAATTCCTTTAATTTTCTATTTCCTCTAGGAGCTGCTCTTTCAACTTTTTTGATAGGAAGAGGACGATCACACGCAATTTTTTATTCCACTCTTGCTACAAATTTAGTTAATCTGTTGCTAAGCTACCTCTTAATTTTTGGGTATGAACCTCTTATCCAACCACTGGGGATCTTGGGAGCAGCAATTGCCACAGTAACATCTCAATTTTTACTTTGTATCATTCTTTTTGTTAACTTCTTAAAGAAAAAGAACCGTAAACTCTACAACACTTCATCTTGGAATATATGCTTTCCCAAGTTGTGGGAAATTCTTAAAAAAGGCGTTCCCTATTCATTTGGAAGAGTTATGGTTATAGGTTCCTGGACATTAGCATCCTATATTATGATAGGAAAGGAAGGAGACTACGTACTGATTCTTTCATTTGGAGCGACATTACTCCTTATTTTGTCTTTTTTAAATGAAGGATTAGCTCAGGGATTGATCACAATAACTTCCTATATACTTGGATCAAATTCAGGTATGTTTCTAGGGAAAATGGTAAGATCTTCTATTGCATATCTATCAGGATCTTTACTTCTGCTAGCAGTCCCATTGTTGTTGTTTCCAAAGTTCGTCATCACACTATTTATTAAAACACCACTTTCGGACGCTTCACTAATCTTGTTACAAGAATGTTGCCTTTGGACTTGGTTTGCATGTCTTGCTAATGGGTTAAATAGAATTGGAACTAGCCTGCTTGTAGCCTCGCAAGATACTTTTTTTTATGCTGTCGCTCTCTGTGGGATTTGGGTGACACTATATATTCCAGTATTTATTGGAATAGGCCACCTGAATTGGTCCCCCCCAAAGTTCTTTTTAGTTGACTCTATAAGTGCAATGATTTTTAGCTTTATTTACTTTTTTAGATTCAAAAAGAATTGTTGGAATAAAATAGACCTGCAAATTTGCCCTTCCACAGCCTAGACTTAATATTTCTAGATACAATGCATCACTGACATTCTATTTATTATAGTTTTCAGCTGTAGTTAGGTAGATCATTGTTAGAGTGAGAAAAGAAATGTAGTTTATTCATTTTCAGTAGATTATAAAAAGCGCAGCTATGTTAGATAAATATAGCGAGCAATTTTTAATTCTCTGGTAATTAATAGGATGCGTTAATTTTCCAAGCTAACTACGATGGTGTCAGTTTTATCTCCATAAGTATTTTATTTGAACAGGAATACAGTTTAAACAATAGGATATCAAAGAGTCTACATCCGCAAAAATCTTTGCAAATCCATTTTTGTATCCCCAGCCATTATTGTGATAATAAATTCTTAAATTTTTGAATTTGATCCTGTTGCTTGAATCTACGTA
This sequence comes from Simkaniaceae bacterium, assembly GCA_030149435.1. Taxonomy (GTDB): domain Bacteria; phylum Chlamydiota; class Chlamydiia; order Chlamydiales; family Simkaniaceae; genus JASBRR01. Next base: position 18,224 of record JASBRR010000022.1, on the reverse strand, counting down.
AGTCAATACAAAATGATATCTATCCATCCCCTGAGAAATAGCGCATGTATATCTAGGCATATTTTGTATTCTCTTCTCAAGAGCGGTCATAGTTGCTCTTCCTTGGAAAGCTTTATGATCTATCAATTTCTCTAAAAGGAGTTCGGGAATAGTCAAATGATCTTCTGTAGATATATCTTGATATTCTTTTGATACTAGCATTTCAATACCTCCTATTCAGATACCTATCATATTTCCTATATATTTCCCAAAAAAAATTATAGGCCTGTCTGGAAATGAAGTAGAAAAAGGCAATCTCAGTGCGTAGCACTTAGATTTGAAAAAAAGAACTGTTTATGGGACTGTTGGGAAATTCCATCCTCACATTGATATTCTTGGTCCATGTATAATCTGATTCATGAAAGCTGACACCATCGCAGTTAGACAGAGTTAAGAAACATAGCTTATTCATTTCCAGACGATTATTAAAAGCACAGTCATGTTAGATAAACATGGTGAGCATTTTTTAATCGTCTGGGGATTAAGTAGGGTGCGTTAATTTCCCAGATTCGCTGAGATGGGGTCAGTTATAGGATTTAAATGATATATTACCTGATTTTTGTTCATTCCCAATCGCTAGTCATGCAGCCAAACAATGGCCTAGTACTTTTAATTCCGCAGGCAAACACTTCATACAACAAGGGATCAAGTGCTCAAGGCTATCAAATAAAATCCCCACCCCATTTTTATAGCAACTTTTGCCTTTAACTTTCATAATCCGGATATTCTTTACTTTTACAATTTTAAGTGAGTCTACGTATACCAAAAAAAAATGATGTTTATCCATTCCTGGACAAATGACATAAGTAAAGGATGCCTTATGAGTAAGACTCTCGATAACCTCGCTTAAACTTCTACTCTCATTCCATGCCTCATGGTTTCGAACTTTATCTTCCATTCTCTTAACAATTTCTGAAGAAATTTCGTCTTTTGTATGAACTTTGCAAACCATCACTACCTCCTACAGTAGACCTTACTAAGAAACTTTAACAAAAAGTTTTAGAAGCGATTTTGAAGGCACAGAAAAATAATAGCAAGGATTTTCAAAAAATTATATGGATGCGTCATGAGCTCTTTTTGAAGGAGACCTGAGAAAAGTCAAAATTTCCATTCAACGGGGATGTCGGCAAAATCAGGTCAAAGTCATCTCTTCCTGATTTTGCTACATACCAAGGCATCTCGTTAAAAACAGGAATGACTGCAACTTCCTTGATAATAATAGCTTCTGCCTCAGCAAGAAAGCGATCTCTCTTGTTCAAATCAACCTCTTGGTCTGCAAGGTCTAAAAGTTGTTGGAATTGCTGATTTTCCCAGCAAGAAAAATTCACTTTTTCATCCCTGTACTTGAATGAATTCAACGTATAGATGGGGTCATTAATCCAGGAAATCCAATGCATGACTCCAATCTCATATGTCCCATTCGTCAATTTCTTAAAGTGATCATGCCATTCATATGTCTCAACTACACACTTGATACCTAAAACTTCTTCCCAGCTCTCCTTGACAATTTCTGCCATACTTCTCTTATTGCCTGCATTCGAAGCTGATATATAAATCACAGGAAAATCTTCAATTCTGATACCAAGTTCTTCTAATGCTTCTTTAAATAGTGACCGCGCTAAAGTAACATCTTCACGCATCAAAAAGTCAGCATTTTCATGGAAAGTAAAGTTGTAAGAAAGGGGTGAATAAGCTGGAACTTTATGGTAGGGGTAAATCGATTGAATTCGACTTCTGTCAATAGCATGTGATAGTGCGCGACGCATTTTAAGGTGATTGAACGGAAACTTATTAACATTTAAGCAAAACCAAAAAACTTTAGGTGCAGGATGAGGAATACCTGACCTACATAAGTTTTGACTCGCAACATCGTCAATAGGGCAAATAGGATATCCTAAAAAGTTAGCTCTTCCTTCCTCAAACATCGTTAAAGCAGCTTTTCCTTGAGAACGATTCAAAATAACCTGGTCAAGGGCAATCTTGTCTTTATTCCAGTAGAAAGGGTTCTTTTTCAATTCATAAGTGTAAGCTGGACGTGGTTTTACTAGTTGAAAAGGTCCATTACATATAAAGTGTTCATTGTACTGTGTTGCCCAATTAGGATGCATTTGGTCAACCAAGTGGTTTACTGGTGAGTAAAGAGTGCCTGATGTCAACTCAATAAAGTAAGGGGCCGGGTGTTCAAGATCTACGGTGAGGGTTTGATCATCAATAACAGCAATACCAACTTTATCAACAGAAACCTTTCCTTCCTTTGCAAGCTTGGCATTTTTTATGGGGTAAAAAACATAAGCAAATGGTGTTGAGAAATCGGGTGAGAGGACTTTTTTCCAAGCATACTCAAAATCATATGCTGTCACAGGTGACCCATTCGACCAAAAGGTTTTTTTCAGTTTAAACTCGTAGTGCTTTTTGTCTTCTGAAATCTTATAAGATTCAGCAACTGAGCACTGAAGCTTTCCATTATCAAGCCTCATTAATCCATCGAAAAGCATACGAACGATGGAACTTGAGTCTTGATCTCCTCCAATTCGAGGATCCAATGAAACAAAATCGTGAAAGCAGAGTCTAAGAGTTTGCAGCTGATCTTTTTGTTCTTTCCACTTAGCAACTGCTTCGTCTACGGCTTTTTTGCAAAGCTCCTGTTTCTCTCTATCCTCCTGCACATAAAGGAGACTAAAATAATGAACTCCCTCAAAACTAAGGCGTGAGGATATCAATGCCTTCTCATCGATCTTCAATTGGGTGAGTGCGTCGATGATATGACGACGTATCCCCTCCTCATCAGCGGCAACGACTGCAAAGATCGTGTCTTCAGCTTCAGAAAACTTGACGTTAGCAACAAACTGATTTTCTTGTTTTTGTTCTACCTGCGATAGGAAAAGATCAAAAAAGAGGCTCAGAGTCGTTAACTGAATTGTAGCTTGAGATTCAATCGGGTTTAAGGAGTAGAAGAAGTTCTCTAAAAGCTCCTGGTTCTTTTCTGATATATCCTTGAATAATCGCTTAAACTGGGAAAAGGTTTCTCCCTGCTTAAGAATCATTCCCCCGTTGTAGTCTCGAATCTCTCCCAAGGTGCGATTCAAAAAGCCTACGACTTCTTGACGCGCGGAGTAGAGGTTTACAGAGAAGTCCATTCGCAAGAAAATGGGAAGTTTACTAATCTGCAACCGAAAGACATTGGCCTCGATTGGATATTTCTTATCTAGGTAGCTTACTACCTGGATACGGTCTGGGAGAAATCGCACTCTTGGATCTGCATTTTTAAGAAGCTCCTGGATAGGAGGTGTACTCTCCTGCTGAACTCTCAAAAGAACAATCGTAAATGTGAGGTCATCTTGAGAGTGCTGATCAAAAGAAATCATCACCTGAGGAATGTCATTTGGACTCTTTAGTTCTTCACTTAAGATCAAGATGTTCCTCATCGTCTCTTCTTCATTCCGGACAGTAAAGAGTGATGGCACTAAGTGTTCAATTCTTTTACTGAGCTCATCTTGGAGCTGATTTTTAAGCAGCTTTAACTCAACTGATGAAAAAGTATGCCCACTCTCTTTTTCAAGTTCGATATACAAACTCAAAATGGGACTATGAGATTTTTGATAATGGATCATCGAGCCAGGCACTACACGCACACCTGGGATCAGCTTTTCAGCTGCAATGAGGACATGCTTTTCTTCAAAGGACTCATACTTATGAAACAAGTTCACATTGACCGCTAACCCTAACACAGACTTTTTTCCGAAGGGAAACTCAAGCTTTGCTCGCATATAGCGGATCGCCATATGTCTCTTCTCAGGGAAAGCTTTCATCTCTCGATCTAAAAGCTCTCGCATGAGGTAGAGAGAAACCACAATACGCGCCAAGTGGGCGTGACTTCTTGCGCCTTTAAATTCTTCTGAGGCAAGGACATGAATGTAAGAAAAATCTTGAAAAACGCGTTGGTGCAAATCGTCAGGAAACTTCTTTAAAGCTCGAGCGATCGTCGCTTTAACTAAGTTCATCTTCTGATCGATCGATAGGTGGCCTACAGATAAAAGAGATCTTGTAAAACTTCCAGCATTCAGAACCTCTTTGACTTCTCCCGCAAAATGAGGAAGCCTCTCTTCAATAATTTCCCAATCTTTTTTCGACTGCACAAGCACTTTGATTTCCGCGACAAATAGAGGCTCTTTGAGTGCAAAGTCAAAGCAAAAGTGCATCTGTTCAAAAGCAAGAAGTGTTGTTTCTCGCTCAGGGAGGAGTTGATGCTTTACGAGCTCTGATAAAAAGGCTTCAATCGGAACCATATGAAGAGGGCGGGCTAAAACGAAAAGAGAGAGGCTATTGGGGAATTCGTTGCACTTCGTCCATGAAATCAGAGGCAATGACTTAAGGAGCCATAGAGAGAGTGTTTTTTGATCGGAGAAAGGGAGGGGCTTCGGTAGACAATGGCCTAAAATTTCCTTCACGCGGGCAAGGTGCGCATCTAAAGCTTCAGGGCGATTATAACTGGGAAAGGTGGGCCGAATCTTAACCTGGTCAATCGACTGGATCAGCTTCTGCTTCACTTCCATCAGGGTCTCCTTACCTATTTAACCAAATTGGGGTATTCAATCGCATCAATCTTTTTCCATCTAGCAAAACGGGCAAAGGCATATTCCACAAGATGATCAATCATAGCTCTATAGGATATCCCCCCCATCTCTAGTAGCTTCGGATAATAACTGTCTTTTGTAAATCCAGGAATCGTATTCACTTCATTGATAAAGACCTTCTGATCTTTTGCCCGAACAAGTAGGTCCACGCGCGCCATACCTTCACACTGGAGGACTGAAAAAGCTTTTGAAACAATCTCTTTAACTTCATCGATCTGATCTGGAGGCAAGTCGGCTGGGCACCTCAAGTTAATGGCTCCTGGTTTATAGCGAATATCAAAAGAAATATACTCTTCTTCAAACAGAAGCTCTCCTGGAGGTGAAACATAGGGATTTCGTCCGCCAAGCACTGAGCAATTCAGCTCCTTCCCCGAAATCGTCTCTTCAAACAAGACTTTTTCCGCATACTGAAATGCATTCTCTGCAGCGGAAAGAACTTCTTCTGGCTTATGAACTTTAGACACCCCAATTGAAGACCCTGTGTGTGTAGGCTTTACAAAGAGTGGCAGACTAAGCTTTTCTCTCAAAGTCTCAGGATTAACATCATTGATGCTGCGGCAAACTTCAAACTTAGCAATCGGAAGACCCGCACTTTGAAGCACTCTTTTCATGACCTCTTTATCCATGCAAATTGCCGACCCCGTTACATCGGGGCCAACAAAAGGGATTCCCGCTAAAGCTGCTAGCCCTTGAACCGTCCCATCTTCTCCATTGCGCCCATGAAGGGCAGGGAAGAGAACATCTATAACTTCCCTTAGGTTACTTGGATCAAATGGGAAGGCTTTCTTGAAGAGCTGTCCATTGATACAGGGTGCATCTTCAAGCGCATGCCCCCTCTTGACAAACTCACAAAAGGTAGAAAAGTCAAAGAAATGCCAACCACCTCTTCGATCAATTCCTATCGGGATCACTTCATATTTATTTGGGTCACAATTCCGAGCAATGGAATATGCAGACTGGACTGAGACATTGTGCTCTGGTGACTGCCCGCCAAAAAGGAGTCCTAATCGGTATTTCTTTTGCATATTTTCCTTGTAATCAATACGTTACTAGTCAAATCTAGTATCAATCTGTCATGTCAACTTAAATGCCTACGTAGTTAGACTTGTGAAGTTATCGTATAGATAGAGAAAAATCAAGGGAAAACCATGGAAAAAAGTGCGCTTATATACTCTGAAGCAGTCCTCCATTTCTTGGCTAAAACGAGGTCAATGGCCAGGGAGATTCTTGTAAAAGAGATGGGATTAAAAGTTGGACGCACGCGGTTTTCTCATAAACACCACTCCTACCCTCTAGTGTTGGTCGCTTTTGAACATCCCAAAAGACTGGGGTACTTTGACCCTGAACTCTATGAAATTGGCCTCAATAAAGAGCTCATGATCGAACAAGACAGCAGTGTATTCAATATCTTAAGGCACGAGCTTGCCCACTATATCACTTTTATTGAGCATGGTCCCAATACGCCACACCATGGTGAAGCCTTTCGAAATATCTGTCGTCGCTATGGTTGGGACAAGGAAGTTTATCTTTCTCAAGGTAAACTGGAGGCAAAAGCCCATCCTAAGAAAGCGAAGATCTCCGAGAAAGTCCAAAAGCTTATTGCTCTATCGAATAACTCTTCCGAAGAAGAAGCCAGCTCAGCTATGGTCAAGGCAAAAGAGCTGATCTTAAAATACAATGTCCAGTCCCCTCCTAAATTTTCCCATTCTGATGAAGAGTGGCGATTGATTCGCCTCGCTAAATTCAAAAGGGTCTCTGCAAAGTGGCAAGCGATTGCTTCGATCTTGCGCCACTTTTATGTCTATCCTGTTTTTAATCACGGAAAAGGGATTGCCTACCTTGAAGCATTCGGAGAAAAACACCATATAGAGATCGTAGAAAGCTTATCTGTTTTCCTGGATAGAGAGTTTGAAAAGTTTTGGAAAGAAGAAACCTCATTAAAGGGACCGCGTCAAAAAAATGCTTTTTTTAGAGGGATTGCTGTAGGGTACTGTGAAAAAATCAAGGAATGTACACACCATTCTTCAACTCATGCACTGATCGTGCAGCGCCTTGAGCAAGCGATTCCCTTAGCCTACCCCAGCTTATCAGTAGCTACATCGAGGCTCTCTTTAGACCGAAAAGCAGAGAGTAAAGGAAGGGGTTGGGGGAGAAAACTAGACATAAAAAAAACGCTCAAATCGTGTAGGGAAAAGGGTCTCGCTCTTCTTTCTTTTGCTTGTCATAAACCATAAAATCAAATATATTTACGTTATCATAAACACATTCTTAAAATAGGAGTACTAGATGAAAAAACTATCAATGATTGCCCTTGCAGCTCTAAGCCTTAGCGCATTACCACTATTTTCAGAAGAGTCTCAAAAAGAAGCTGAAACAGCTGCTGTAGAAGCTGCTGCTGAACAAAAGAATGGTTCTGATGCAGTTGCAGAAGCTCCTAAAGCTACAGAGCAAGAAGCCGCTCAAACAGCAGAAGTTGAAGCGCCAGCTGCAAACCAAGAAGCTCAAGGATAATCAGAGCTTTTTAATCCTGACGTTTATACCATTAAGGGTAGGTCAAATAACCTACCTTTTTTTATGCCTGTAAACTCCGAAAAACAAGACGCCCTAAAGAAGCGCATGGAGCGCCTCCAGATTTACGAGGATGACCTTGTAGAAAAGTTCATTGCTGGGTCGGGTCCTGGAGGACAAAAAATCAACAAAACTGCTTCGTGTGTTTACCTCAAACACCTTCCTTCAGGACTAGAAGTCAAATGCCAAAAAGAAAGATCGCGGGAACTTAACCGATATCGGGCCCGTGTATTAATTTGCGATAAAGTTGCAGAAATCCTATTTCAAGAAAAAACAAAGAAAGTTCAAGAAAGAGAAAAAAAGCGTCGACAAAAGCAGAGGCGCTCGCGCCGCACAAAACAAAAAATGATCGAGCAAAAAAAAAGGCGCTCAGCGATTAAAACCCATCGCGAGCACCCTTCAATAGATGATTAGTCCTATCTATTGCTTCCGAGGAACTTGAACGAGAACTCCTTTGTCCAACCCATTAAGTCTGTTTGCAACCATTGGCCCAATATCTACGTAAAAAGCATCTGGGGTTTCAAAGCGAGCTTTGCCTTGAGCAAGCTGCAATTTGATGAATGGATTCATTTGAGCAGCGCCGACAATAACATTCTCAGTGATACGGTAAGCCGCTTGATCAGCAACCATGTCTGCTACAGACAGAAGGGGAAAAAATGTATTCGTGGTTCCAGTACCCTGATACCCCATCATCCAAAAATCTCCATTCCGTTTTAGTCTGGCGTTATCCTTTCTTGCCACTTCATGAGCATCAATCCAAAGACTTAAACAGACTTGATCGCTCATAGTTTCAGGGAAACATGTCGACCACTTATCGTTTAGCTTCGCAGCATAAACACCGTGACGACCTCCTGTTACTACTGCTTGGGCTGCCTTAAGTTCTTCAGGTGAAAAGTGATGCTTACCAACCCACTGCCCTTTTCCATTCTGTTCGCCCTCAAAAACATGAGTCGCATTAATGACATAAACAGGATCTCCCTTCTTCTTAGAAACTGGAGATGTCTCTTCACTTTGTTTGAGCAAAGAAGGAACCCAAGAATAATTTGAAAGCACTGTGAGAGCTTGTCGATGTGCTGCCGCACTTCTAGGGTTTTTAGGTGTGAGCTTAGAAAAAACTTGTGCGCGATTGCGGCTGACAAGGTCGGCGCCCTTTTCTTGAGATACGCGACCTAAAGATTTAAACGCCGCCTCTTGAGCATTTGCGAAGTTTGGAGGAGCTACCCCTTCCCCTGTAGCAATAACTTGCCTCTCAAACCGTTTGAATGGAGAAGGAGTCTCTTCTACTTTATCGGCATTGCGGGGTGTTCCTGGAGGAGTAACATAATCTGCAGGTTTAAAATGAGTATTAACTGCGTTGATCGCTGATGACATGATTTTCTTCCCTTCTTAAATCAATTAGGGAAGTAATTTTAATTAATCATGTTATTAAACATAATTAGCAATTATATTTTTAAGTGTTGCTAAAATGTTTAATTAATAGAATTAAAACTTTTAATTGTTATAACTATCTTTTTGAAGTTTAATAATGAAGGAGATAGAGCCAAATTCTATCTTGATAGGATCAGAAAGTTTTCTTTCTTAAAGGCGCATTAAAAGAGAATCTATTATCTCTTTTTGCGCAAAAGAGCTTAAACGAAAGAAGTGTTCACCGCTTGGACCGTAGCCCACTCCGGGAGTTACAATGAGTTGTTTGTCGTTGAGAAAGGACTCAAAAAGGTCCCAAGAGAGCTCCCCTGGCGCATGAATCCATAGGTAAGGGGCGTGCTCTCCCCCATAGACATCATATCCAAGTGTTGAAAATGCCTTTTTAAGGCGACGGCCATTTTCCATATAGTAGGCAATGGTCTTCTCAAGCTGATCCATTGCCTCTAGAGCTGCAATTCCCCCAATTTGTGAGAGATAGGATGCGCCGTTAAATAGTGTAGAAGTGAGTCGGCTCCAATCGTTCCAGAGAGAAAAGCCACATTGATAACGAAGTGCTTTGGGCACAACTGTCCAACCGAGGCGCACTCCCGTAAATCCTGCAGTTTTCGATAGGGAGTTGACTTCGATCGCAACCTCATCAGCCCCCTCGATTTCATAAATAGAGCGGGGATGATCACTTCCCTGGATATAATGGCTATAAGCAGCATCATAAAGGATCAAAAACTGTGATTTTTTTGCGTATATAACTAGCTCTTCAAGTTGAGCCTTTGTGTACGCTGCCCCTGTAGGGTTGTTTGGGTTACAGATGTAGAGAAGATCGAGCTCTGTAGTTTGAGTCAAATCAGGCAAAAAACCATTATCGGGATGACAGGGCAGAAGCTTGATCGAGCTAACTCCGTTGATGATGCTTCCATCAAAGTAGACGGGATACGAAGGATCTTGGAGTCCCACACGAATGCCTCCGCCAAAAAGCACTTGGAGTCTACCGACATCACATTTTGCGCCATCAGAAACAAAAATCTCATCAGGTGTTATGCAGTCCGAGTAATAGGTCTCTACAATTTTTTGCCGTAAGGGAAGAATCCCCTGCTCTGGTCCGTACCCGACATAACCTTCTGGGGTTGTCATAGACCTAGCTGCTTTTTCCATTGCCTTTGCAACAGGAGGAATCAGAGGGAGAATCGTATTGCCAATACCTAAGTCAATAATCGATGCGTTAGGGTGCTTTTCTAAATACTCTACACGTCTTCTTGCTATCTCTGGAAAGAGGTACTGATTTGGAAGCTCACTGAAAGCTCTACGCCGTTTCATAGTAGTCCCCTTTGGTACGCGAGCTCTGCAGTCAGTACTCCCGCTCCTGCAGCTCCTCTAATCAGGTTATGGGATAGAGCTACAAAACGGAGGTGAAAGAGGTTGCACGGTCTCAAGCGCCCTATCGTAACGGCCATTCCGTTTTCTCGACCGACATCAAGAGCAGGCTGAGGGCGGTTTAAGTCATCGATATATTGTAAGGGTTTCATGGGAGCTGAAGGGAGTGATAAACCAGGAAAATCGTTCCAAAGAGCTATCACTTTATCGAGATTGGGCTCAACTTCAAATGAACAGGACACACAGGCTAGATGCCCATGAGGAACAGGGACCCGGTTACAATGAGTTGAAATCCCGATATCATATAGCGGTGTAATCCCATCTTCAGATAGTGATCCTAAAATTTTCAGGGGTTCTCGTTCCGACTTTTCCTCTTCATCTGCTATGTATGGGAGGACATTTCCTTCGAGTTCAAAGGCTCTGCCCGCTCCACTTGTAGATTGAAGGGTAGTGACCATTAGCTTTTTGAGTTGAAATTTTTGATGTAATGGAAAAAGGGGAAGAAGATAGCTCTGAAGTGTACAATTGGGCTTAGCGACGATAAATCCCTTATCCCACCCACGCTTTTTTTGCTGAATTGGAATAAGATCGAGATGCTCGGGATTCACCTCCGGAATAATGAGAGGAATATCTGAATCTAAACGGTGATAAGAGGCAGAGGAAAAAACCGCCTTTCCCATAGCGGCATACTTGGACTCTTCTTCTTGTGCTGCACAATCTGGGAGTGCTGAAAAGATCACACCTGCACTACCTAAGTCCCCTGTAAGGTCAAAATAGGGGTGATCAGTTAGGCGCTCTACATACATCTGCCCAACAAGCCCTCGTTCCCCTAGAACAGCGACTTTTAACTTAGGCATACATCATTTGGGTAACGATATTTGACTGAAGCAATAAGGACTTAAGGCGCGCATGCCTTTCATCAGATAGTGGAGTCAGAGGCATCCGACATGGTCCTGCTGGCATATTCACACAGTCCATCATGGCTTTGATACCAATGGGGTTGGTTTCCAATGACGCCAGTTCACAAAGTGGGAAGAGCTCTTCGTGCAATACTCGCGCACCCTTTAAGTCCCCTTTCTGAATTAGCTGATACATCTCAACCATAGGAGTCGGCACCAAATTACTAAGACTTGAAATCACCCCTTTTGCTCCAAGAGCAACCAAAGGAAATGTTGAGAAATCTTCCCCAGAGAAAAGAGCAAAACTCTTTGGCAGGCGGAAAAGCGCTTGGCAAACAAGGGACAAGTCACCAGAGGCTTCTTTAAGACCAACAATATTGGGTACAGCCGCGAGCTCCATCAATGTCTCAAGCTCAATTGTCGTTCCTGTTCGGAGCGGATGGTGATAGAGAAGAATCGGGAGAGAAGTCGATTCAGAAAGCTGCTTGAAATGTTCAATTAAGCCTTTCTGTGTTGGGCGAATATAGTAGGGAGTAATCGCAAGCAAAAAGTCTGCCCCAGCTTTTTCAGCAAGCTGAGCGTTGTTGATCGTGCGCAATGTACAATTATCTCCAACATTGACGCCAACAGGGACTTTCCCCTTCGCTTCTTCCATGACAATTTTTACGACGCAATCCCTTTCAGTCTGTGAGAGCGTCGAGACCTCACCCGTCGTTCCGAGAGCTAGGAGCGCATGAGCTTTCCCCTCAATTTGAAAGCGTATATTTGTCTTAAGTCCCTCTTCATCGAGGGCGCGGTTTTTAAAAGGTGTAACGAGTGCTGTGATGATACCTTCTAATTCCATTTCACTTTGTCCTTAATAAAATAATCAAATGTAAAAAAACCTGTCTTGCCTATGATCCAATCTGCACATTCCAAGGCTCCCTTGGCAAAACTCTTCCGATTTCTTGCGCGGTGCGTCAGCTCTATTGTATCCTCCAATGAGTCAAAAATAAGCTGATGCGTCCCTGGATGATACCCCGAGCGCATAGAGGAAAAAGTAAGCGAGGGAAACTCATTTTGAATCGCTTTTGCTGTCCCAGAGGGAGCATCCTTTTTCTCTCCATGATGGAGTTCATACCCCAAAACTTGGTATTTATTTGTTTCTCCTATTTGCTTCATCGCTTCCCTTGCAATCTGCTGGAACAAGTAGATTCCAATCGAAAAGTTTGGAGCAAAAAGCAAGGCTCCATGACTCCCTTCAATTTCTGACTTTGCCTTCTCAAGATCTTTTTCCCATCCTGTTGTTCCCACAACAAGAGGCTTTCCAAGCCTAGCTGCCATCTGTACATAGGTAAGAGCTTTTTCTGGCACGGAGAAGTCGATCCAGACATCAGCACCCTCAAGCTCCTTTAGATCTCTACTCTCACGGGTAATCCGGGTAACGATCTCATGCCCTCTGCTTTGAGCAAGAGCTTCAACCTCTTTCCCCATTTTTCCATACCCAATCAGTCCAATTTTCATTTTTTGACTGTGACGCTTATCATCTTTTGAGGAGTTACAGGGCGATCTTGCATTGTGGTTTCCACTTTCTCAATCTTCTCCACAACATCATACCCTTTAACTACTTCACCAAAGATTGTATGGTTTCCATTAAGCCAAGGAGTTTCAGCAGTTGTAATAAAGAACTGACTCCCATTCGTATTGGGGCCAGCGTTTGCCATAGCCAAAAGCCCAGGACGGTCAAATGTTACAGAGGAAGAGCACTCATCTTCAAAGGACTTGCCCCAGATCGACTCCCCACCAGAACCCGTTCCAGATGGATCTCCACCTTGAATCATGAACTCTTTGATCACACGGTGAAATACAATCCCGTTGTAATACCCTTTCTCAGCGAGCTTCACCATATTTTCGCACGCCTTGGGGGCGACCTCCGGCATTAACTTCACTTCAAAGGTGCCTTGAGTCGTTTCAAAGCTAATCATTGGGGCTTTCTTTTCCATTTTTTTTCCTCATGCTGAAAAAACTGAGGAATAAGGATACAACACACTGGTGTGAAATTCAATCGTTTTGCTATAGATTTGAAGAATGCGACAATTTTTGTTCATTCTTTGTTTTTTCCCCCTCCTCCTATCAGCTGAGTCTAAGGTGACCTATATCTATGAAAAAGATATGGAAGGGATCATATCTCGGACCGAATGGGTTGTTTCAGAAGCAAATAATGAGAGCATCATTGAAGGGAAAAGTACGCGCGGCAAAGCTTCTATTATCACCTACCCAGATGGAAATACAAAAAGTTTCAACTACGAGTCAAAAGAGAAGCAGACTTCAATGGAGAGAAACGGAAACGTTATCTTTGCATCTAGAGAAGTTAACGGTGAAAAAGAAGAAACAGTTTTAAAAGCTGGAAGAAGTCAGTGGATTCAGGAGTTTGACTTTAGTCTCCGCTCTTTTGTCATGTCCCCTGATTCCTCAATCAAATTTTATATTGTTCATCCCGATAAACTTTCCCTCCACTCGATGCAAGTCTCAAAAGATGGGTATGAACACATCGACATCAACGGTCAAGTGAGGGAAAGCTTAAAAGCAAAAGTCACCCTAACAGGTTTCAAAAAAATGTTCTGGAAAGGGGAGCTTTGGTACGACCCAGCTAATGGTGACCTTCTCCGTTATAAGGCTAATGAAGGCCCGAACACTCCTGTTAGCATCATCACTCTTATTTCTAAAGTTAAAGGCGATTAAGCAGGCGAAAGGCATAGGTAAAGATCACCACAAAAAATGCATAGAGGCCAATATAGGCTGATGTTAAAACGGTCGCCAGGTCTCCAGGGAACATCTCAATTAAACTCACCCCGACAAGCGCAAGTCCAATATTCATAAAGCTCATAACTGATGAAGCATTTGCTTTATCAGAAGAGCGGTATGTTGCAATCACTGCCGCATTTGAATAGAACATCGGAATGCCCAAGTAAATCACGAAGACGGGTAGGAAGAGGCCAAAAACCCCTTGATGCCCCCCGTATACTACAAAAGCTAGGGCTAGCATCCCCAACCCTATGACACTCACTCCCCAACGAATCACTGTTTTAATCTCAAAATAATGAGAGAGTCTCGCAGCGATCATATTCCCCAAAACATACCCTGATGCGGGAATCAAGTTCAGCACGCCAAAAACATCTGCACCGATATTCATTTCTCGAATAACAATCAGTGGTGCTGTCGAAGCAAAAATATAGACTAAGGCTGTCGTTATCCCAATCAATGTCGAATAGGTCATGAGGAGAGGGTTAGTAAACGACTGCTTATATTTTTTCATCAATGCGGACATCTTGAGCTTCTGCTTTTTTATGCTCAAATCGGGTAGGCGATAGACCAGGTAGCATGCAGCTAGGTTGTATAGAATATAAAAGTAGAAGCAACTTTCCCATCCTAAATAACGAACGAGAAACCCTCCAACTGCAATTGCAATTCCCGGCACAACGGCAAAGGCCAACATTGTATAAGCCGTGACCTTACGCGCTCGCCTCTCGCTGAAAAAGTCGCTGATAATCAGAAACGTTAGACTTAAGCCTGCGCTCGAACCTAGCGCAGTGATAAAGCGACAAGCGATAAAAGAGGAAAAATGACTCATCATCGTTGCGACAAGACACCCGATGGAGCCTACAGCAGATAAAAGAATTCCCGCGAATAACGCCTGCTTTCTTCCAAACTTTTTTGCAAGAGGCGCATAAATGAGCTGGCCGATCGCATATCCCGCTAAATAAAGTGTGATCGTCATTTGAGATTCTGCACCCGAAACCCCAAATGCTCGAATAAGAGAGGGGATCGTTGGGGTAAAAAGCGCTGCTCCAATCGAACCAAGCGAAATTAAAATAATCAAAGTAAAGAGCGAGGGCTTCTTTAAATCGAGCTCATCGATTGCAACACCTTGAACACCTTCCAGACTCATGTGACTCCTACAGGAACTTGTTCTTGAACAATTTGAGCCAGACCCTCAACCCATGCCGGGTGACAATTGAGCCCTTCACAGAGCTCAAGCTTTTCCCCACCGTGTTCTTTGAAAAGCTCTCCATATTCAATCTGAATTTCGTGGAGAGTTTCCAAACAGTCTGCGACAAATGAAGGACAAAAAACCAAAAGGCGTTTGATTCCCCTCTTTGCGCACGACGCAATGGTATCGCTCGTATAGGGTGTCATCCAGGGGTCCTTCCCCAGCCTTGATTGATAGCAATGGGTATATTGACTCTCTTCTAGCATCAACTCCTTCACAATGGCGCGGGTTGTCGACCAGCATTGAGCTCCATAGCAGCTGCTATTTTTTTCCGTCATCGTTTTGCAACAATCAGTACTCACTAAACAGCAGCCAAAGCGGTCTGCCTTTTTGAGTTGCCTCTGGGGCAAGCCATGGTAGCTGAATAGGATGTGGTCATAAGAACTTAAATCATATCGCTTGGCCCGCTCTACAAATCCTGCAATCAGCCCTGGGTGGTCTGCATAGCTCTGCACCAGCCTGACAAAGGGAATCACTGACATCTTAGAAACTTGCTCCATCACCTCTTGATGTACTGAACCTGTCGTTGCAGAAGCATAGTGGGGAAAAAGAGGAACGACTAACAAATGCTTAATCCCCTTATCACTTAAAGCGGCAAGACCAGAAGCAATGGAGGGGGTTTGATAACGCATCGCGAGTTCCACTTCAAAGCCCTCACCCAGTTTTTCCTGCAACGCTCTCTTAAGCTCCTCTCCATAAACCTTGAGTGGGGATCCATTCTCCCTCCAAATCTCTTGATAAGAGGCTGCTGACTCCTTATACCGTTTTGGGATAATCACCCCGCGAACGAGCAGCTGCCGCTGAAACCACGGAATATCAATCACGCGCCCATCTGTTAAAAACTGCGTCAAATACTTTTTAACATCTTTAGGCTTATAACTATCAGGGGTCCCTAAGTTGACTAACAAGACTCCGATCGACATCAATCACATCCACATAAATAGACTCATCCCTACTATTTTTACTAACTGGATTATAAACTACAAGAATTAGATAAAGGGGCTGCTATCGAAAGTCGCTCTTTGCTGATTTTGTAGCTGTTTTTGAGAAAAATCGAAAGAGTTGAAAATCTACATAACCTCACGTATAGGAGATTTGCAAAAATTTTGATTTTGCCAAAAAAAGTGCAAAATGTGTGAGGATGGAATTTCTTAAGCAGTCCCATAAAGGACGTGTCTGAAAAGTCGCTTCCTACAGATTTCCCAGAAGTTTTTGAGAAAAATTGAAAGTTTTGAAAATTCGCATATGCCTAAGTATAGAGAATTTGAAAAAATTTTGATTGTGCCAAAAAAAGCGCGAAATGTGTGGGAATGGACTTTCCAGACACGCCCATAAAGTAATTAGGATTCGACGCTATCGGCTTGGCTACGCTTGACATGACCATAGACACGATTGAGGTTGAACCATGCCCCACTCAAGATAGCAGCAACACCGAATAGGACAAACCCTTCAGCATAGAGATTGAAATCTCCCAAGAAGCCTAGAACCTGTGGCACCACCCCAGCGCCAATCATAAAGCCAAATGGAGCCATTATCGACACAATCGCAGCATTCCTTTCGGCAGGAACAATGGTTGCCATCGCAAAATGGATCAGCGGCATGAGGCATGTCGCAATCGGAGACTGAATACAAAAGAGTACAAGAGAGGCTGACGGGTCGATGGATCCCATAAGCATTGTGATCATCCCACAAAGAATTAAGGAGACGACAATCGAACGCTTGAGACCAAATCGGTCTGCAAAGACTCCAGCAAGAACAGCAGTCCCAATACTAATCACCCGAGCGATCACCACAAGCTGGCTCACAGCTTTCCCCTCAATAAGATTATGGCGCTGAAAGTAATCTGGAGCCATATTGTAGATTCCAATATTCAGGCCATTTGCTAAGCAAAGAAGCGCTGCTAAAATCCAGAATGATGGCCAAGAAAAGACACTCTTTGCAAAGTTAAGGTCAATAGGAGCCCCTTTTTCCTCGCCTTGCTTAAACATCAAGGCAAACGCAAAGCTTATTCCTGTAAAGAAAATACCCGCTGCGTAGAGAATCTCTTGCCAGCTCCACATAGTGATTAAAGCGTCGACAATGAGTGGAGAGAAAATAAAGGCAAAGCTCTGGGCTGTTGCAAAAATCCCAAACGCCTTACCCAAATGGGTGTATCCTGCAACTTGACGGATCATCGCGACAGCTGAGGGGATAAAAAGACCTGAACTCAGGCCTATCAAGAACAAAGCCAATCGAAAAAAATCAAAATTATGGCTGTAAGATGTGAGCATCAGAGCCAGTCCCGTCGTTAAAATGGAGAGGACCACTGTCTTTTTATGAGAAATCCAAGAGGAAAGAAATTGAGAGAAGAAAAGCGTGATGGCAAATCCTAAAGAGAGGATCAAAAACAAATTCCCTGTATCGGAATGACCTAGATTCATTTCCTCACAAATCGAGGGTGTCAGCGGGGAAAAAATCGTACGCGCTAAGATATTCAAAAATGAGGCAAAACTAATAAGTAGGAGAAAAGGAAATATCTTGCGAAAACTTATTACCATTAATGTCCTGGGCTCAGTCCAATCACTTTCATCATCGTTTTAAGTAGGTCGTTGCGGCTTAATACGCCTAAAACCTGATCATCTGGTCCAACAATAGGAACAGCGTGAACTTTAGCATTAAAAAAGACTTTGATCACATCTTGTACATGTGTCTCTGGCTCAGCGCAAAGCACATGCTCACTCGCCATCTCTTTTAATGTCTTGTCTCCTCCCTTTTCGAGTTCAGCGATCAGTTCATGCCGGTTAATCAGACCAACTAACTTACCTTCACTGCTCACAATGGGAAAATCATGAATCTCCCGATCCTTAATGAGTTCCCAAACCTCATCAGGTGAGAGCCCCTCTTCTAAAAGCAAGGGCTTCTTATTCATAATTTGAGAAGCCATGATAACAGATTTGCGCTTTTTTAGCTCTTCAGAGGCTTTAAGAAATTTTTGATGGGCATCTCCCTGCCCCTGCTCTCCAAAGTGGTGCTGCGAGCTCCCTTGCTGATCTTTAGGATCTTTTTGAATCTCAGAGACTTTATAGGGCGCGCGGACTCCTGTCACACTTGATACAAAAAAACCCAACATCGCCTCCAACAGCTCCTAAAAAGTCATTATGGGACTGTTGGGAAATTCCATCCTCACACATTTTGCACCTTTTTTGGCAAAATCAAAATTTTTGCAAATCTCCTATACTTAGGTATATGTAGATTTTCAACTCTTTCGATTTTTCTCAAAAA
>JASBRR010000020.1 GCA_030149435.1 Simkaniaceae bacterium | reverse complement strand
ATGAGCTTTTGTGATACCATTGATTTCTCTTAGGTGGAGGACGTTATGACAATAAATAGTTTGAGCTCAAAGCTGAGCTCTGAAAATATTCTTAGACTAGCTGATGACGATTTAGTTCGGTGCGGAGGGATTCCACATGGTTTGGATCAGAGGGTGAATGATTTCATTATTGCATTGTCAAATGTTTTGGTACAAAAATCTGAGAGCAAGCTTCCTACAGATTTCTACAGAGCTAGCATTACTGTACAGTCTCCGCAAGAGCAAATTGATGAGAATGTAAGTGCTTTTGCTCAAGGGATCATTAGGAGGCAGCAACCTATCATTAAGGGATTTCAAGGTGATAGTAGTCAGCTTGACTATGAAACCTTGGTGGAGGTGAGTAGGGCTATTATCTTAGGCCTGACTTTGGCGACAGCAGAGCATTTTGTTGAAGAGTATAATCACTCCTCAAAGGGTTGATACTTTAAGCGCTTTGCTTGAGTTCCATCCCTAGAATGTAATCTCATCCTATCTGAGACTAAGTAATAACCTAGAAAGCATGAATAACCTTCCTTGTTTTTGGCTTTTAGAAAGCTGTCCTGTGGATGGTTAGGGATTCCTCGAATCGGCTTGTTTTCTTGATCTACGACAAATCGAAGAAATTTCTCCCCTCCTGACTCTAGCCAAACTAAGCTGGACTGATTAGGACCCTGATTTGGATGAAAAAAGCATCGCATAACGTGAGCATCAGGAAGACCAGGGTTTCCTCCAGTGTGTATGACCGCGATTAAATAGTAGGGATTTGCTACGTTATTTCGAAGTAGGCGAAAGTCAAAGCTTGAGATCATTGAGTCAATGCGTATGCAACCTTGTTGTCTTAAAATACTGTCTGCAACCCATGCAACAGGATGTGTGCCCGCACCGATTGGAGCGCCAGGTTCAAGAACGCCTTTTTGTGACCTATATCCACAAGCAAAGGCCAAGCAGTTAACGTTTGAGTCAAGTTTGATTTCTGGTAGCTCACCATTGGCGAATGCTGTTAATGTTTGCGGGTCAATATCTTCGTTACCTAGTGGTAGAAAAGGTGTGATTGTTTGAGAAGCAATTTCTGCTGCATGAAACTTAACTCCGATCGGAGTACCTGACATTGAGAAAAATAAAGCGGATATTTGGTGGGTTCTAGGGTATCCAATATCGCTCAGATATGGGTTAACTCCTAAATCAACTGGGGAAGGGAGATCAATAGAAGACGTAACAGAGGCAACGCGATTAAAGAGAGTTTGTCCTGTGGCTTGGAGAGCTTCCATAGAAGCGTCTGGTTTCTGCTTTTTTGCATCGATTAAAGATGGAGGCATTGGGGGGCAGTCTCTTAAAGTGCTTTTCAAAATTGCCCGATCCCATTCTTCGACAAGTTTAGACAGGCTTTTTTGAGACACCTCAAATGGAACGCCATTTTCATTAAGAGTTGGAGAAATATGCTTATGGTTAAGTGGAGTTGGAGTCTTTTGGGAAAAAATAGCTAACATATTTCGGAAAGATGAGAGAGCTTTACTTAGATTTTCTTGCAAAGCACAAGAGCCTACATTTTGAAGATCTGTAGAAAGGAGTTTGAGCAGGTCTTCTGATTGATTACGCAATTGAATTATTTCAGTGTTTTGACCTCCTTGAGATTGATTTAGCTGATGCAAAGCAATATGAAGTTCAGCTGTTGTATACGCGGCTTCTTTTAAAGAGGCTTGGGAATTTTTGATGCTTTCTGGGATTTTTATTACTTCATAAAGGGCCGCTGATTGTTCAAGTGAATCTAAACTTTTTCTTGCATTTAATTCTTCGGATGCTTCTGAAGAAGCAGCTTCTGAGGCTTTATCAAGCGCAACCAGTTCTTCTTGTGTGTAGGTTGTGCGTTTTCCTGGGGCCCGCTTTACTATTCTACTAGCGGGCTTTCCAGGAGTTGGTTTTGCTGATCTGCTAGCAAAGGAAGTTACAGCAGAGTTTTGACCAGGAACTACGCGTTGAAAAACCTCTCCTGCTTTATTGCTTGTTGTATCAAAATCGCCATCATCGTCTCCCCCTGCCATTGATGGATTGTTGACTGGATCACTATCTCCAGTACTACCGATATTTGACATTTTTCTCCTATTCTTCTTTAATCTTTCCCTATCAATTTCACAATTAGCGTGTTACCACATAATTCTTTCTTGTAAGAATCTCCAGTTCAGAAGAAAGTACTTGAAAAAAACCTCCTGCATTTTGCTCATACTCCATAAAACTCCATGAGTAAAAAAAACCATTTTCTGTATTCGAGTCTAGAAAAGCTCGTTTCGAAATCAACCACTCCATTAATGGAAAATAGCAGTGATCAACCGCAAAAGAAAAAGGGGTAAGCCACGAGTTATTTATTGAGCTTGTTAACGCTTCTACTCCCACTTGGTTGATAATTTCTTTAATTTTCTGAAAACACGTCTGCTTACCCACCCAGGTTTAATTTCTAGAAAACATCGACTTCCTTTTAACCTATGACTATCAAAACCGGAAGCTTATTGACAAGGCTTTTCGGATAGACAAACAAAGGAAAGTTATAGAGACTTGCAACGTGCACCAGACTACACAAGCACAACACATCAAAAGGGATAGCAGGATTTCTAACCTGAATGAGCCTTTGAGGCTAAGAAAACGAAACTACAGGGAAGACTTTTAAGCGCTGAGAGTGCTTCAGAAATGTATTAGAAAGGAACGGGGCCTTCCGCACTAGGCATATAGTTGCCAAGAGCTTCGATACCCTTAATGCCTGACTTTGTTTCAAACTCTTCAAGAGTTACTCTGAATTCATTCAAGGGAGTATCGGAACTAATATCAATATTAGGAACAATATACACTTCAATATCTTTAACCTCGGAAGAAGGAGCTATAGCTTGGAAGAAATGAGAGGGAACTGGAATGTGTCCAGGCTCAAGGAAGCTGGTGCTTATATTTAAGAACAGAGGTCTAGAAAGAATCACCACGCCATGGTATGAAAACACCCCGGACTTTTGTTGTGCTAAAACTTCAGGACGTTTTCTAAGAAGTTTCCAGAACCCGTTATGAAAATTTTTATCTTGAGGGCTGGTTAAAGAGAACAGATAGTCATCATTAGGGCTATCTGTTTTATCACTTTCTGCAGCTTCATACTTAGAAAAAGGGAAAAGATAATTTCCGACTGCCCATTCAGAATTTTTATAGTCCTCATGAGAGGCTTGATCGGTTGTAGGTATGGAGAGGTCTTGGTAATAATCTGAGACTGCACTTTTTTCGGGCAACTCAAGAGACTTGACATTAGGCACTTGTAAAATCCAGTTTGGTTGTTTCGTTTTTTTATTAAAACAAAGCCTATAACTTGCTATTTTCCCTGCGGCTTGCCGCGAGGGCAAAAAAAGCGTTTTTTGAGTTATACTGCCATGCATGAAAGTAAAGAAAGCAAGCCATTGCGCAAACCAAACTCATTATCATATCGTTTTTCCAGTGAAATACAGAAAGGCGTTATTGGATAAGAAGGTGGAAAAAAAGTTTTGATGATTACGGAAGAAATAAGTGAAAGATATGAGATTGAATTTGAGCAGGTTGGGTGTGATAAAAACCACATCCATATTTTGTGCTCATTTCATCCAAAATATAGCATAGGGGACTGCTCTCGAAAGTCGCTCTTTGCAGATTTTGTGGCGTTTTTTGAGAAAAATTGAAAGAGTTGAGAATCTACATATACCTGAGTATAGGAGATTTGCAAAAATTTTGATTTTGCCAAAAAGGCGAAAAATGTGTGAGGATGGAATTTCTTAAGCAGTCCCTTAAAATCCAAACTCTGAGATTTTTTCTACCTAATAGTGTATAGTAGCTAGAACAATCAACCCAAAAATTTTTTGACAAACAAGTCGCCTTTAAATAGGGAGTTCTTGTAAAAAAGCAAAAATCTTTTAAATTCCAACCGAGATTGGTCGAGTTAAGATATGAAATGCCCCTTTTGTGGTTATGAAGAATCGAAAGTAACAGACTCGCGTAATACGAGTGATGGCAGCAGTATTCGCCGCCGTCGCGAATGCCTAAGCTGTGCCCGTCGTTTCACTACGTTTGAAACCGTAGATATCTCTCTCCAAGTGAAAAAACGGGATGGTAGCTATGAAGACTTTGATTTAGAAAAATTGATCAAAGGAATCGATGCCGCCTCTCGTCACACGCGCATTAGCCACGACCAAGTGCGCGAACTCGCTTCTTCGATCGTGAGTGAACTCATCGAGAAACAGCTCAGGGAAATTGATACGATGTCATTGGGTGCGATTGTGATGGAAAAAATGCGTCACCTCGATCCTGTGGCCTATATCCGTTTTGCCTGTGTTTATCGGAGATTTAAAGATGTCGACGAAATTATGGATGCCATCCATACAGCAACACCGCAAGAAAGATAAATGGGAGAGATGAGATGACACTGAAGCAAAGTGAAATCGAACAATTTAAAACGCAACTAGAAACACTAAAGGCACAGCTGTCGCAAAATTTGCGCAATGTTTCTGAGGATGTAAAGTCATCTGAGGAGCCCAAAGGATATTCACAACATCAAGCTGATGAAGGAACCGATGATTTTGATCAAAGGATTAGTATTGAAGTTTCAACCAAAGAACAAGGGCTCATCCGGCAAATTGACCGCGCACTCGAAAAGATTGAAGAAGGGACCTACGGAGTCTGTGATGTCTCTGGAGATCCCATTCCAAAAAAGAGGTTGGAAGCGATTCCTTACGCGACAATGACAGTGCAAGCGCAAGAAAAACTCGAGCAAGGAGTAGCGGAATAAATAAGGAAGTGGGGAAACACCGCCAGTGGATGACATGGAGAAACGGAAGGTTTCTCCTCATGTGTTTAATTCTATTTGCTGTCGACTTTATGTCGAAGCAATGGGTTTTTGCTCATCGTGCGGAGCTTCACACCTTCTCTTCAAATTATCCTTATGGAGGGAAAGCTATTTTCCAAAACTTTTTGGGAATAGACTTTGATATCCAGTTCGTCATGAATGAGGGAAGTGCTTGGGGCGTGATGTCGAATTTTCCAGGGCTTCTTCTTGCGCTCCGTATTTTGATTATCGCTGCTCTTTTGATCTATGCACTTTTTTTCAATAAGCAAAAAAAACAACGCCTCCCTTTTTTGCTGATTTTTACTGGCGCTGCTGCCAATATCTTTGATAGTTTTTATTATGGCGCAGTCATCGATATGCTGCACTTTACCTTTTGGGGGTATTCATACCCAGTGTTCAATATCGCTGATACGCTGATTTTTTTAGGGGTTAGTGCCCTTTGTATTCTCACGATTAGAGATAAATATGAGCACAAAAAACGACACAATTCTCATCAGCTCTCCTAAAGATGAAGGAGTCTTGCAAGCTTCGAAGTGGCTAAAACATCGTGCGCTTTTAAGTGGTGCTGAGCTCGATGCATTAATTGCTGCGTTGCCCCCTTTTAGAATCTTTAATGTTGCCAGCCTAGTCCCCCTTGAAGAGGCTGAAATTCCCTTAAGTCAATTTCGCACTGCATATCATGAATATGCTTCCTCGATTGCAGTGGGTAAAACTCCAAGCGTTGATCGGGAAATATTTTCAACCGTTTGGACAACAAGTCTCGATGCACTTTATGCCTTTGAGGCAAAGCAAGACCTTTATATGGTAAAACCTCGTCTTCCTGTGGTTCAGCTGAGCCACCACCGCTTTCAGTTTTCCGAAGAGACTGGAGAGTTTTATTCGATGGTTCATAGCGATGATGCCATTTCATGGGGGCTGCAGTTTTCCTATCCTCAGATCTTTTCAAACTCTATTCGAGCGGAGGTGTGTGAGGTGCTGAAGGAAGTATCGATGCCAAATAATGTTTTATTTCAGTCTATTGCAAAATGGATGCGAAATCATACGAGGCCGACACCCTTTTTGCATCGGGAAAAAGCTCTCAATGCAACCTTTCGAACGGGCCGGGACTTTTTGGAAGAGGCAGCGCACTATTCTCCTATGGAGGTGAGGCGATGACAATTGAAATACTATCGATTGGGGGAGAACTCTTGTCGGGGTGGACAGTCAATACAAATGCCGCAACAATTGGAAAGCACCTGAAAGCGCACGGTTACTCTGTTGATCGTATCACGGTCATTTCCGATGATCCCCAAAAGCTTAAGGCGCGGATGGAAGAAGCTCTTTCTCGATCCTCTTTTGTCATTGCAACAGGGGGGCTCGGACCGACGGGGGATGATCGCACACGCGATATCGCAGCAGAACTATTTGGAAGTGGGCTTGTTTATAAGGTAGAACTTGAAGAGGAGCTCATACGGCGCTACGGTCCGAGGGCCACGCACCGTCACCAAGCAACTGTTCCAGAAAAAGCTGAGGTCATTCTGAACCACTGGGGAACAGCCCCTGGATTTATCTTTAATAATGGTCAATCTTCTCTTGCTGTTTTGCCCGGTGTTCCCAACCAAATGGAAGAGATGTTGCTCAGCCAGGTTATTCCTTGTCTAGAGAAAACTCTGCCAAAAAACCACCAAGAAAAAGCGCTTTTTTTCTGCATGCTCTACGAAACACAGCTCGACCCCTTCCTCAGAAAGCTCGAAAAAGAACACCCAGAAGTGGAAATTGGCATTTGCCCCTCCTACTCACACCTCTCCGTTTTTGTGCGCTCAAACAATCTAGAGGTCAATCTCGATCTTATTGCAGAGAAAATCAAAGCTGAGTTTCCGACACAAAATTACTCCGACAAGAGTAGCTTGATTGAGCTCGCTTTGCATGAAACTTTGATTCAGTCTAAAAAAACACTCGCCCTTGCAGAATCGTGCACTGGGGGAAGAATGGCTTCCCGACTCACCAATATCAGTGGAGCCTCTGACTATTTTCTGGGAAGTGTTGTCTCCTATTCGAATCATCTCAAGCAAGAGGTGCTCGCCGTCTCTTCGGAAGCCCTAGATAAGCATGGCGCAGTGAGCCGTGAGGTGGTGACACAAATGGCGCAGGGTGTGATGAAAGCCTCTGGCGCAGATTATGGAATTGCAGTTTCCGGGATTGCTGGGCCGCTTGGGGGAACGAAAGAAAAGCCAGTAGGAACCGTTTGGGGGGCGATTGCTGAAAAAGGGGGGAAGATTTATGTCGGAAAATTCGATGCCAAAGGAGTGCCCGATCGCGGGCGTGTGATCGAGTACACCAGTACTTATCTCTTTAGCTCTTTGTGGCGCCTTTTAAAACACCAAATCCCCCCATTTGCCGATGACAAGTGATTATGAACTGATTGATTGTGGGGGAGAGAGAAAGCTGGAGCGTTTTGGTCCCTACACGTTGATTCGCCCTTCTCCCCAGGCAATTTGGCCGCCCAAAAAACCCGATTTATGGTCTGGGCATCATGGAGAATTCACCCGCACTGAGGGTGGAGGATGGAAAAAGAAAAAGTTCCCCTCCTCTTGGGAGATTCAGTTTCACTCTCTCAAACTTAAAGTCGCGCCAACTGACTTTGGCCATCTTGGCCTGTTCCCAGAACATGCGCACCATTGGGAATGGATGAAAGGTCTTTTAAACAAGCCCTCCAAAGTGCTCAACCTTTTCGCTTACTCGGGCGCCCCAACCCTATTTCTCGCCCAGCAGGGACATTCCCTCTGCCATGTCGATGCGTCGAAAGGAATGGTCGATTGGGCAAAAGAAAACCGCGATTTAAATGGGCTTGAAAAGGCTTCGATCCGGTGGATTGTCGATGATGCCATGAAGTTTCTGCGCCGAGAGGTGAGGCGGGGAAATACTTACGATGCAATTCTACTAGATCCCCCCACTTTTGGAAGGGGCAGTCAGGGTCAAGTCTTCAAAATCGAAAAAGAGATCGTTGAACTCCTTCAGCTTTGCCGTTCCCTAGCATCGGATGTTTTTTCTTTTATCCTTTTTACTGCGCATACACCTGGGTTCACCCCCATGATTCAAGAGACTTTGCTTAAGGATATTTTCGAGGGCGGAAAAATCGAGTCAGGAGAAATGTCCCTTTCTGATAAGGTGAGCCTTCCCTCAGGAACCTATGCTAGGTGGAGCCATGTTTAGAAAGTTTGCGATTACCAGTGTCCATAATCCGACAGTTAAAAATGTGCTGAGGCTTCGTAATAAGAGAGATCGGGACCGCAGTCAGATGTACCTTATCGAAGGGTATCGTGAGCTGAGCCGCGCTGTAAAAAGTGGGGTGCCGCTTCAGGAGCTATTTTACTGCCCAGAGCACTTTCTCGGTTCGAATGAAGATTCCCTAATCAATGAGATCCGTATGCAAGGGGTCGACGCTATTGAAGTAGGAGCTGCCGTTTTCGCAAAGCTCTCCTATCGCGATCGCCCTGATGGATTACTCGCCGTCGCAAGTCAAACTCACCTTACCTTAACTGACCTCGACTACAAAGTGAAGAAAGAGCCCCCTCCATTTTTTCTGATTGCTGAGGCCATTGAGAAGCCGGGAAATTTAGGTTCGATCTTGCGCTCATCTGATGCCTCGGGAGTCGATGCGCTGATGGTTTGTGACCAGTGCACCGATATTTTTAATCCCAACGTGGTGAGGGCAAGTGTCGGAACCTTGTTCACAGTGCCCGTCGTCGAAGTGGGAAGTGATGAAGCAATAAAATGGCTAAAAGAGCACCAAGTAACAACAGTGGCTGCAACACCAAGTGCCAAAACACTCTACACCGAGGCGGACTTTACCGGCCCGGTTGCGATAGCGATGGGAACAGAGCAATTAGGCCTCTCTGAAAAGTGGATGGAGTCGGCAGACATCCAAGTAAAAATTCCGATGTGCGGCGAGGCCGATTCACTCAACGTCGCTGCAGCAACGACTCTTATGCTTTATGAAGTTCTCAGACAACGTCATCTACCTCGATAACCACATCCTTGTGGTGAAAAAGCAAGCGGGCCTTTTGACACAGTCTGATGGGACAGCTCCAAGTCTTGAAGAGGAGACAAAACAATTCATCAAGGACAAGTTCGACAAAAAAGGAAATGTTTTTTTAGTTCCCATTCACCGTTTAGATAAACCGGTGTCTGGGATCGTCATTTTTGCACGGACGAGTAAAGCACTCTCAAGGCTCAATGAGCAGATGCGCGCTAAGAGCATTAAAAAAACCTATTTTGCACTTGTTGAAGGGTACCTCCAGAAAAAAGAGGGAGTCCTCGAGCACGATCTCATCCACGGCAATTATCGCGCCCATGTGAAGTCCTCCCCAGACTCCAAAAGAGCAAAGCTTCTCTACAAAGTGCTTGAGGAAAAAGAGAATTGTACACTTCTCAAAATTGAGCTTTTTACTGGGCGCTACCACCAAATTCGCATACAACTCTCCACAATTGGCCACCCCATTCTCGGTGACCAGAAGTATGGCAGCCACGTAAAGTATCGAAATCGAGAAATTGCCCTTCATCATGGTGAGACAACCTTCCAGCACCCTATCGCAAAAGAGTCTTTGACATTCGCAGTTTCTCCTCCCTTCAATTTAAATTGAATCTTTTTTCAAGATTGTGTTAACTTCCTTCCAAATTTTTAAGGAATAGGAGAGGGCTATCATGTCATCACCAATTAATAGTACCCCAAGTAGTGCAGCACAAGGCCACTGGAAGCAACTCTTCAAGCAATATGGCAAGAATGCTGGAGAGATTGTCTCTATTGTTCAACAGGCTTATGCTGCTCAACTGCAATTACGTGTTCAGCAGAGTAGTGTTTCTGGTTCCACTGTCACTATACCAGCAAGCATTGATACCCCTCTTAATATACAGCAAACCCCTACAGCCTCACAGGCCGGGGGACAGCTTCTAGATTCGGAAAATCATGTTGGGCAAACATCCCCACGTGATGAAAAAGTTCAGGATATAGGGATCGCTTCTCCGAATCGGGGTGAAAGAACTGGGTTGTTTGGCGAGTTGCAAGACAAAGCAGAAGCGTTGCAAAAAGCCCTCAACGAAACAAGTCCCGAAGGGCGAGTTGCAAATCGATTAAAGGAGGTCCTCGAAACCCTTGACGGGGAAGAGGGTGACGGAGTAGAGGGTGAAGTGCAAGAAGGCTCGCTTAGAGGCGCGATGGTTCGATTGCGAGATGCAGGGGGCTTTAATGATCTAGACCTCGATGCACAAGTCGCACTTTGTATGAATAGTGCAATCCAAGATGTTGACGATGGCTCTGTTAAAAGACAAGCACTGATAGCTGTGAATAGGCTCATTCAGAGTTGGGTCACGATAGAGTCGGAACTTTCCCTGATATGTGGTAAAGAAGAGGAAGCCCGTGCAGAAGAGATGGCTTTTCAGGAAGAAGCTCGCTTGGACCTTACGCGAGATCGATTCAGGGATATAGAGAGTCGAATACGGTCAAAAGAGATAGCTCGGGCAAATGCAGCCAGAATGAGTGAAATGCTGTCTAAAAAAGCACTTGAAAGCGAAGATTTTGCACAGATCCAAAAGGATTATTTAATAAAGCTTAAACAGCACTTGCTTTCAAGTATTCAGAGTCATGCTTTGGATATTGGTGCTACAGTTGACCTAAAGAACTTATCTGATGCTTTTGATGAGCTAAGCAAAGCGGAAGATGTGGCGAGCTTGCGCACTGCAAATAACTCTGTTCAAAAAGCATTTGAAGAAATTACACATGTGTTACAAACGACAGCGCATCACTTCAAGATAAAGATTCAAACGCTTAACGAAGCTCTTGCTAAGAAAAATGCTTCAGCTGCTAGCAAGCCCAGTGCGGAAGCTGAAGGTCACTTTGATGGTAAAGCGCAACTTGAGCAGCAGGTAAAAGATTTACAAGCACGGCTAAAAGAACAGGAAAAGAAAACCGCAGAAAATGAGAAAGTAGAAGATGCTCAGGCTGAGGAAAGGCAAGACATAAAAGCAAAAGAAGCTGCAACAGGCGAAGGAGCTGCCGTTTCATCAGACCAGAAGCAACTTGGTGTAATAAAAGTTGAAAGGAATTCTAAGCTAGAAGCTCTAAAAAACTCATCTTCAATTGAATTGATCGCGCAGTTAGCACGCAATGCAATTGGGGGAATCGTGTCGTTAGGTGCATCGACGCTTTCAACTATGTGGAGTTCTGCCGAATGGGTCTTAGTTAATAGTGCGGAGTTTAGTGACTTGGTCCTGGGGCCAAGAAGGCACCAGTAGGACGCTATGTCATTCAGCCCCGATCCAAGGCCAGTTGGTCAGGCAGTACATCATCAGGGTAAGGAGAATGCTTTAGCTTTTCCTTTGTCATTCTCTTTTTCTCTGAGTCGGTCAATATCTGATCAAGATGAAAGGCGATTGTATCCTTTATTTCCTGAGGGGCGCGCTGTCTTACGTCTGCAATCGCTCATAAAGAGAGATACTTGTGATGCAGAGCAAGATAAAAAAGTACAAAGGGCGCTTCAGATCTTGGGGGAGTAGGACTTCTTTCGAAGTGCTCGGGAGCCTATGGCTGACATTGAGCAGTTAGAGTGAGAAAAGAAATGTAGTTTATTCATTTCCAGTGGATTATAAAAAGCGCAGCTATGTTAGGTAAACATAGCGAGCAATTTTTAATTCTCTGGTAATTAATAGGGTGCGTTAATTTTCCACGCTAATTGCTCAATGTCAGCTATGGAGAGAGTTTAAATTAATAGTGCGAAAATGGTGACATTTTCCTTGGTTTTAAAAAGGTAAATAGAATGGCAGCAAGTCCTACCAGTATCTCCAACACAACATCGAGAGGAAATAATTTTCCACCTCAGACTCAAGATCCTCTGCAAAAGAAATACGAAGAGTTGATTGATACAATTTTTAAAAATTGTTTTAGGGCTATTATTGATGACGAGAAAAATCAGAGGGAATCCATTGAAGTATATTATGATGAAAGCACACCTAACAACCCAAAAAATATTTGTAATGCTTTTAATTTGATCGAAATTAGCAACGATCAAGATCTAGTTATTTTAGCTGAACAACTTTTTTCTCCCCAAAGGGTGGGAGCTCCTTCACCTTCACCTTCACCTTCGCCGGTACTTTATCGCATCGCACTTTCCTCACCGAAAGAGGGGTCATCTTCGCCAAGTCGCACACTACATTTTTCCCCTCAAAAAGAAGAAGTGCCGTCACCTTCTCCTAGTCGCATCCTATTTATGTCTACTGTAAGAAAAACAGCAACTGAAAATATAGAGGTGAGCGTCCAGACCCCATTTATTTCAACTGCAGAAAAAGAGGTGAGCGTCCAGCCTCCGCATATTTCAACTGTAGATTTAGTGACTTTAGTGTTTGTTCGGTTGATTGGGGACTTTATCTCTTTAATGAAAAATGTATTACTGAGTTTGCGACAGCCGGTCCGTTGGGTGATGGATAATAGTGTGGCCTTTGCCGATTTAGTTTTTGGAAAACGGACTCCTCCTCTGCAGTAGAGCCTCACCCAGGAGCATTTTTCTAGATTTTTTTCTTGGTATCCGCTACCATTTCGCAAAGTGATCGCTGAAGATCAAGATGAGTGGTTTGTTGACAGCTGCTCAAACAAAGAGGAGTAATCATTTCATGACTCAAACCTTAGATTCCTTGTCTTAAGCAAAGGCAATCTCTTCGAAATCCACGCATGTTGTATTAATCAATGAGGTATAGATGAAGCCTTGGCTGAAAATTTTAATTGGACTTGCCCTCGGTGTGATTACCGGACTGATCTTGAATCAGTGGGTCGGGGTTGTTTCTGGAGCGGGTAAGACGTTCATGGAACTGCTTTCTCTTTTGGGAAAGGCGTTCATTGACCTCCTAAAAATGCTTGTTGGACTCATTGTGTTTTCTTCCCTTGTTACAGGGATGTGCCACATCAATGATCCGAAGAAACTCGGGCGTATTGGGCTCCGAACGATTCTGTTTTATGCCATTTCGACTGTAATTGCCATTGGCTTTGGTCTCGTCATGGTCTCAGTATTTAAGCCGGGAAGCGGCCTGCAGCTTGCACTTCCTACTGGGCATAATACTGCAGGGAGCTTGAGTCTTTTAGACTTTCTCTTTTCTATGGTTCCTTCGAACCCCTTTGCTGCATTTACTGAAGGAAATATTTTACAAGTTATCGTCTTTGCCATTCTTTTTGCTCTTGCGATAACCATGACGGGGGAAAGAGGTAAGACGATCCTATCCTATATTGAGTCTCTCAGCGATGTCATGAATAACTTGACACACATCGTGATGAAGTTTGCCCCCTATGGGGTATTTGCTCTCATCGCCAATACCGTTGCCACAATTGGTTCTGAGGCATTGCTTCGCCTATTTTGGGCAATCGTCGCAATTTTCTGTGCGTGCCTCCTACAAATCTGTATTGTCTTTACACTGGCGATCCGGCAGCTCGCAAAGTTAAAAATTGCCCCATTTTTTAAGGGGATGAAAGATGCGATTGTTGTCGCATTCACTACGAGCAGTAGCTCGGCAACACTTCCCGTCTCTTTGGAATGTGCTAGAGATCACTTAGGACTTTCCCCAGATATTTCTGGGTTTGTTCTCTCCCTGGGCTCAACGATCAACATGAATGGAACTGCGATTGGGCAGGCCGTATTGTCGATCTTTATTGCCCAGGCATATGGCGTGGAGATCACGGTAGTTAAAATTTTAATCATGACGGTGACGACGCTTCTCTCTGCAATTGGAACTGCGGGGATTCCTGGAAGTGGACTTGTCATGCTATCCATTGTATTGAACGCGATGGGGCTTCCCCTTGAAGGAATTGCCCTTGTTGCCGGAATCGATCGGATTCGGGATATGTTAGGAACTGTTGTGAACATTCTTGGCGACGCTGTGGCAGCAGTCTATGTTGCAAAGAAAGAAAATCAAATCGACAAAACTAAGTACCACCACGCCACGTGGATCGAGTAGAAACGCTGACTTGCTAAAGGAAATGTCCCCATGAGAAATAAGATATTAGAATCTGTTGAATCAGCAGTGAAAGCGATCGAAACACTTCGAACCGAGGAATCTCTGACCTTTATGGAGCAGGCTGCAGCGAAAATTGCAGAGTGCTTCAGCCAAGGCGGTAAGATTCTTGTAGCTGGGAATGGGGGAAGTCTCTGTGACGCCATGCACTTTGCAGAGGAGTTTACGGGATACTTTCGAAAGAAAAGACCGGCACTTCCTGCCATTGCTCTTGCCGATCCGGGCCACATCAGCTGTGTCGGAAATGATTCAGGGTTCGATGATATTTTTTCTAGAGGAGTGGAAGCGTTCGGGCAGCCTGGAGACCTTTTTATTGGTCTGACAACCAGTGGCAATTCAGAAAATATCTATCAAGCCAGCCTTAAAGCAAAAGAGAAAAGGCTCGGCACCATCGCCTTTTTAGGAAAGAGTGGGGGGAAGATGAAAGGGGAGTGTGATCTCGAGTGGATCATTCAAGGCTTTCCCTTTTCAGATCGGGTCCAAGAAGCGCACATGACAGCGATCCATATCATCATAGAAATGGTGGAGCAGAAACTTTTTTACCAACAAGCCAAGCAAAAAGAGCTAGCGGGAGTCTCTTAAATGCATCTTGAGACTTATGTGACGGATATTATTGAGGGAAGACGTCATGGAGGTTTCATCAAAGGACTTCTAAGCGCTCTTAGCCACTGCTTTCAAGCCGGGGTTCACCTTAGGAATACAAGCTTTGATAAGGGGTGGGTCAAAGTCCAGAAAGTCGATGCTCCTGTTGTTAGTGTTGGCAATATCATCGCTGGAGGCTCTGGTAAGACAGCTTTGATCCAAAAGCTTTGTCAAGATCTCCAGTCACAGAAAAAAGTTGCCGTTGTGACGCGTGGCTTTCGCTCAAAAGTCGAGAAAAGTGGGGCGTGTTTGCGCCTTGAAAGAGAACGCCATCTCGACCCCTCTATTTGTGGCGATGAAGCAGCGCTCCTTTTTCAAAACCTCTCAGATATCGATATTATTGTAGGGACAGATCGCGTCGAAGCGGCGCACTCTGCAGCCGCAAGTGGCGCAAAACTCATTTTGCTCGACGACGGCATGCAGTATCGCAAACTCCATCGAGACTTAGAGATTGTCATGCTTCACGCTGGAGATTTGCTCGGCAAAGGAAAGTTTTTGCCGAGAGGATATTTAAGAGACTCTCCATCACGACTCGCTGAGGCTGATGTCGCCTTTATTCATCACGTTCAGGATAAAAAGCATTTTGAAGAGATTGCGAGCCAAGTGCAAACAATGACGGGAGCCATGCTCATTGGAACCCGAATGGTTCCACAGAAAATCACACTTCTAAATGGCGCAGAAGTAATGTCACTTAAAGGAAAGCGGGTCGGAGTGTTTTGTGGTTTGGGTAAGCCAGCTTCATTTGTCGCGACGGTTAAATCCATGGGCGCAGAGGTTTGTGATCAGTGGATCCTGCCAGATCATGTCGCCCCAACTGAAAAAGCCCTTGCAGCGTATGCCAAAAAAGGTCAAACTCTAGGCTGGGATTATTTGATCTGTTCGGAAAAAGATGGGGTGAAGTTAACCCAGGAATTAAAATGTGATCTTCCAATAGGAATATTAAATGCGAAGTTAGAAATCGTTAGCGGTCAATCTGCGTATGAGAGTTTACTTAAAAGAATGGCTGCGATGATGGAGAGCAAAAGAGGATAGAGCATGAAAGATAATGAAGTGGAAATTAAGCTCCCAAAACTTGGAGAAAGTATTGTCAGCGCAACAGTTGTGACTTGGTTCAAAAAAGTGGGAGATGCCGTTAAACTCGATGAGCCACTTCTAGAAGTCTCAACAGACAAAGTCAACAGCGAAATTCCCTCCCCCGTATCTGGAGTTTTGACAAAGACCTATGCAGCAGTCGATGAAGAGGTTGATGTTGGAGCACCCCTTGCATTGATTGCCACCGCTGATACCGCTCCTGATGATGCTCCAAAGCGCACTCAGACGCCAGAAGCTACCCCTGAAAAAAACACGAAAGAGATGAAAGGTGTTTTCACACCTGTAGTCCTTCGGATGGCTAGGGAAAAAGGTGTCGATCTTGATGAGTTAGAGAGAATTCCAGCAACTGGAGCGGGTGGACGCCTTTCCAAGCGCGACCTAGAGCTTTACCTTGCAAACAAAGGGAGCTGTAGCGCTTCTAAAAGTGAAGAAGGCATAGAGCGCGTCAAGATGTCAAGCATGCGCAAGATGATTGCGAGTAGCATTTCTCGATCTTGCTATACAGCGCCACATGCAACGTTAATTACCGAAGTCGACATGACCGATATTTTGGATTCTATTGCCCAGCAAAAAGAAGCCTTTTTAAAAACTAACGGTTACAAGTTGACTGTCACCAGTTTCATTGCAAAAGCGATCGCCCAGGGTGTGAAGAAAGCGCCGCACATCAATGCGGTTTTGGAAGAGGACACAATTCTCGTTAAAAAATTTGTAAACCTTGGCATCGCCGTAAATGTAGATCAGGGGATTGTGATTCCCGTTATTCAAGGGTGTCAAGATCGCACAGTGACAGAGATTGCAAAAGAAGTCGCTGATCTATCTCAAAAAGCGCGTGCGAACAGCTTGGATCCCACTCAAGTTAAAGAGGGGACCATTACGATGACAAACTTTGGAATGGCTGGAGCGCAAATTGGAATTCCGATTATTCGCTTCCCTGAAGTCGCGATTGTCGGTGTTGGCGCGATTGAGCGTAAAGTGGTGCCTCAAGCGGATGATTCACTGACTATCCGAAAAATGATGCACCTTTCGCTAACCTTTGATCACCGCGTCATTGATGGAATCTATGGGTCTGAGGCCCTAGCTGCTATGAAGGCATTTTTGGAGTCGAAACCAACTGCTTAGCAGAAGAATAGGTAGGAGTGCCGTCAAACATATAGAGATGTTCTGTACGAATGACGTCAAAGCCCTGCTTGATGAATGCGCCCAATAGAGAAACGATCTCCTCCTGCTTGCATACGCCACTTTTGTGTGTGAGTCGCACTCGCCATTGATCAATGGTAAACGTCTCTTGCATCCTATTAGGAAAGATGACCGCTCCTCGATTTGTCATGAGTTCAATTTTGAAATCACCCCAATTGTGCTCGAGCACTGCGTTTTCAATATCGGTTTCAGAGTATAGATAGATATCAGTCCCGACAAGCTCCCGCTTTTGACTCGATTGGCTACGCCGATATTGCTTTGGTTTCATGAGTTGAGTCGGAGCTTCCTTAACAGCATTAAGTTTTTCGGGCTTTTTTCCTAAACGCTCAATCACTGCCTTGCCAAAATCCGCTGTTCCCACCTGGCTGCTACTTGTCCCGTTGTTATAGATATCATAGGTGTGGATTCCCTCTTCAATCGTTTTGAGCCATGCATTGTGAATCAGCCTTCCAGTCTCTACCTGTCCAATGTGCTCTAAGAGCTGAACTGCTGCGAGAAGAAGAGCAGATGGGTTGGCAACATTCTTCCCTGCACGTCTGGGTGCAGATCCATGAATTGCTTCAAACATTGCTCCATGATCACCGATATTGGCACAGCCGACTAGACCAATTGAGCCAGAGATCTGAGCGCCAACGTCAGACAGAATGTCGCCATATAAGTTAGGGAGAACAACGACATCAAAGTTTTCGGGTGTATCTGAAAACTTTGCCGCACCAATATCGACGATCCAGTGATCGTGCTCGATCTGTGGGTACTCTTTTGCAATGCGGTTAAACGTGCGGTGGAAAAGCCCATCCGAAATCTTCAAAATATTATCTTTGACAAAGCAGGTCACTTTTTTTCTTCCGTGACATGCAGCATATTCAAAAGCATAGCGGATGATTTTTTCTGAGCCCGGCTCTGAGATCAATTTTATGGCGTGGCAGGCTTCAGGCGTTTGTTGATATTCAATTCCCGCATAGAGGTCTTCCTCATTTTCGCGGATCACCACGAGATCCATCTCAGGGTGCTTAGTGGAGATAAATGGAGCATAGGAGATACAAGGGCGCACATTTGCATAAAGCCCGAGCATCGTGCGGATCGCAACATTAAGACTTTTGAATCCTCCCCCTTGAGGAGTTGTGATGGGGGCTTTGAGAAAAGCTGCTGTGTTGCGGATGATTTCCCAAGTCTTTTGTTCAATCCCCGTTTGAACACCCTTCAAATAAACCTTTTCCCCAATTTCCACCTCGTGGATCTCGATTTCAGCTCCCGCAGCATCGAGAATACTCAGTGTGGCTTCCATCACCTCGGGCCCAATTCCATCACCTCGTGCGATCGCAATCGGTATCTTTTGGCTCATCATTTGTTTTCCTGGTTGTCAGATTCACTCTATGATACTATCATTAGAGCAGAAGAATAGAGATTATTAGAGCCTTATGCTAAAGCAGCTGTTTGAAGATTACCAGAAAAATCTAGCTCCCTTTTTTGAGGATCTCGATATCAAAAAAGCCGAGGAGATTTTTCATCTCCTTCTCAATACCAAAGGAACTCTTGTCTTCAGTGGTGTAGGCAAAAGTGGCATCATTGCTGAAAAGCTTGCAATGACGATGATCTCAACTGGGACGAAAGCGCTCTACTTACCTGCTATGAATGCGCTTCATGGCGATATTGGAGCGCTTTCTGCAGATGACATCTTGATCTGTATCAGCAAAAGTGGTGAAAGTGAGGAACTTCTTGAACTCATTCCATTCGCTAGAGAGCGTGGAGCAAAGACTATTGCATGGGTGTCTAACGAGTCGTCAAAACTCTTTATTCAGTGCGACAAGGCCATATGCTTGCCTTTTAGGAGAGAGGTTTGTCCCTTTGACCTGGCTCCAACAACCTCAACGGCAATTCAACTGATTTTTGGTGATGTCCTTGCCGTTGCTTTGATGAGAGCAAAAAAATTCAGCTTAGATCAGTATGCACTTAACCATCCCGCAGGGCTTATTGGGAAAAAGGTTACCCTAAAGGTAGATGATTTGATGCTCTCGGGAGATAAGCTCCCAGTATGTCGTCCAAGCGATCTTCTAGAGACTGTTCTTAGCGAGTTTTCTGCTAAACGATGTGGTTGTGTCCTAGTGACAAATGCCAATGGTCAACTTGAAGGAATTTTTACTGATGGTGATCTAAGGCGCGCTCTTCACATTCACCCAAAAGAAATTTTGAAAAAAGAGATGCGCGAGCTTATGACTCCATCATTCTTTTCGACAAACAGTGGGGAGTATGCCTTTGAAGCACTCAAGCAAATGCAGCAAGATCCCAAGCGCTTTGTCACAACAATGCCCGTTCTAAAGGGGAAACGACTCGTTGGGCTCATCCGTATGCATGATATCGTGCAAGCGGGCATAAGCTGAGCGAGAAAAGAAAGGGAGAAAGAGCTCTCTATCTTGAAGAGTAAGCTCGATTCCGTAGACTTTCTTGCTTGCAATATAGCGGACACCTTTGATACTATTTGCAGGCACGTTTTGCTCATTGTCAACCCTTGTAATTATCCAGTTTTCCTCGGTGATTGTGATGGTATGTGGCGAGGTTTCAAGGCGTTTTAGCCGTTGATAGGGGATTAACCCCCACGCTACAGCGCCAATTCCGATTCCAAAAACTAATAATCCCCATGTTTCCAGAAATAAAGGAGTTCCGTATACTCCCAACAAAAAAAGAAAAGTGAACCCTGGAAAAGCACAAAGAGCTGCCCTTCGCAAAACTTTACGCTTGAAGTTTGGGTGGATAGCAGAGTAAATAACACACATAGAACTGAATTAAAGAGTAAATATGGATACAATTTTCACGGTACCCCATGACATTCTTCTGATTATTTTTGTCATTGGGTATTCCGCAATCATCTGCGAATATATCATTCGCGTCAACAAAACAGCTATTGCGCTGATGCTTGCTGTCCTTTGTTGGCTCGTCTATTTTGTTGGTGATCCCCAACCATTAAGTACAAGCCTTCAGACGTTAGGGTCACACTTAAGTGACGTTTCCCAAATCTTATTCTTTCTTTTGGGTGCAATGACGCTTGTTGAGCTAATTGATTCTCATAAAGGCTTCAATACTTTTATCCACTATCTACACATGCGGTCAAAAAGAAAAATGCTTTGGATGACCACCTTTATTGCATTCTTCTTATCAGCTGTCCTTGACAACTTAACGACAACGATCTTGATGATATCGATCTTAAGAAAGTTGATTCCTCACAAAAAAGAACGTTTCCTTTTTGCTTGTATGGTCATTGTCGCAGCAAATGCAGGAGGAGCATGGACGCCGATTGGAGATGTGACAACAACAATGCTTTGGATTGGTGGACAAATCACAACAGGGAAAGTTGTCAGCACACTGTTCATTCCAAGTTTAATCTCATTACTAGCGCCCCTTTTGTTTTACACATTTACCGTTAAAGGCAAGTTCCCGAAGTCAGAAATTGACTTTAGAGATGAACCCCTAGAGCCAGGTGCACACCTCATTTTCTATCTTGGGATTGCACTCTTCTTATTTGTTCCGATTTTTAAAGCGTTAACTGGAATGCCTCCCTTTATGGGAATGCTCATTTCACTCGCAACGATGTGGGTGATTACTGACATTATGCACCACAAACATGAACATCGTGTTCACTTGCGTATTCCGCACATTTTAACAAAAGTCGATGTGTCGAGCATTTTGTTCTTTTTAGGTATTTTGCTCAGTGTGAATGCGATCGAAACGACAGGGATGCTAGCTGCTGCAGCAAAATGGTTTGATGTCCATATTCGAAATGAAGCGATTATTGCAACCATTATTGGGGGTGTTTCAGCCGTCATTGATAACGTCCCACTCGTTGCTGCAACTATGGGAATGTATCACTTAGATATCCATCCTGTAAATGCGCCACTATGGTTAATGATTGCCTATGCAGCAGGTACTGGAGGAAGTATTCTCGTAATGGGTTCATCAGCTGGTGTTGCTCTGATGGGACTTGAGAAGGTAGACTTCTTTTCCTACTTAAAAAAAATGAGTATACCAGTACTGATTGGCTACTTGCTCGGAATGCTCTATTTCGTGATTTTTTAGGGCGCACAACTCTAAGAACGGGTGGTTTCTGACTCTGAGACCACCCATTTTTCCTGTAAAGAATTTTATTTTGTTATTTTAATTTGCACAAAAATACACGCTGTTGTATTGTTTGAATTCTCTCTTTAAAAATGGACCTCCAAATCCGAGAAGGAGATAGTGAAGCCAAAGAGCTCACAAGCTATTTTGACAGCGATAGAGAAGTGACAAAAGTTAAGATTTGTGTACATAGCAATGTGCTTTAAGTGCATTGGTATGTGCCCCTATTATATATTCTATTTTTATTCGTTGAGAATTTGATCTTGGTTCAGATTGAATGCTGACGGCGTGGATGAGGCATGCAAGTCGAACGAAGTTGTGAGCTTGCTTGCAACTTAGTGGCGAAAGGGTTAGTAATACATGAGTAACTTACCTCTTACCTGGGGATAACGGTTGGAAACGACCGCTAATACCGAATGAGGAGCGCTGAGATAACTCAGAGGCTTCAAAGTGGGGGACCCCTCGGGGCCTTGCGGTAAGAGAGAGGCTCATGCGATATCAGCTTGTTGGTGTGGTAAAGGCGCACCAAGGCTAAGACGTCTAGGCGGGCTGAGAGGCTGACCGCCAACACTGGGACTGAGACACTGCCCAGACTCCTACGGGAGGCTGCAGTCGAGAATCATTCACAATGGGCGAAAGCCTGATGATGCGACGCCGTGTGGACGATGAAGGCCTTCGGGTTGTAAAGTCCTTTCGCCAGGGAACAAGAGAGAGCGACTAATAATCGCTTGATTTGAGGGTACCTGGTAAAGAAGCACCGGCTAACTCCGTGCCAGCAGCTGCGGTAATACGGAGGGTGCGAGCATTAATCGGATTGATTGGGTGTAAAGGGCGCGTAGGCGGATAGGCAAGTCAGATGTGAAATTTCGGAGCTCAACTTCGAAGCTGCATTTGAAACTACTTATCTGGAGGATGGACGGAGAAAACGGAATTCCACATGTAGCGGTGAAATGCGTAGATATGTGGAAGAACACCTGTGGCGAAAGCGGTTTTCTAGTTTATTCCTGACGCTGAGGCGCGAGAGCAAGGGTAGCAAACAGGATTAGATACCCTGGTAGTCCTTGCCGTAAACGATGCATACTTGGTGTAGCCGGACTCAACCCCGGCTGTGCCGTAGCTAACGTGTTAAGTATGCCACCTGGGGAGTACACTCGCAAGGGTGAAACTCAAAAGAATTGACGGGGGCCCGCACAAGCAGTGGAGCATGTGGTTTAATTCGATGCAACGCGAAGAACCTTACCCAGACTTGACATATAGAGGACCGCATCAGAAATGGTGTTTCCGTAAGGTCTCTATACAGGTGCTGCATGGCTGTCGTCAGCTCGTGCCGTGAGGTGTTGGGTTAAGTCCCGCAACGAGCGCAACCCTTGTCGCTAGTTACCAGCATGTAATGATGGGGACTCTAGCGAGACTGCCTAGGTTAACTAGGAGGAAGGTGAGGATGAGGTCAAGTCAGCATGGCCCTTATGTCTGGGGCTACACACGTGCTACAATGGTCGGTACAGAAGGCAGCGAAGCCGAAAGGTGGAGCAAATCCCTAAAACCGATCTCAGTTCAGATTGAAGTCTGCAACTCGACTTCATGAAGTTGGAATTGCTAGTAATGACGTGTCAGCAATAACGTCGTGAATACGTTCCCGGGCCTTGTACACACCGCCCGTCACATCATGGAAGTTGGTTTCACCCGAAGTCGCCGACTCAACCGCAAGGAGAGAGGCGCCGAAGGTGAGGCTGATGACTGGGATGAAGTCGTAACAAGGTAGCCGTACCGGAAGGTGCGGCTGGATCACCTCCTTTATGGACAAAGGTGTAAGTACTTAAATGTATTTACTATCTTATGGTTGGGCAAATCTTTGCTCTTTGTCACTTCCCTTTCGCTGTTCAAGGTAGCGATGATGCTTTCTTGAAAGTATAGATAAGTCAAGTAATATTAAATTAAAGCTAATTTTATATAGCGCTTGAGAGTATAAAAATTCTTAAGTTGAGAACATTCAAGTGTAACAACTTGAATATCATGAATCGCGGCACTACTCTTTCGTCTTCTTCTTGTGTGATGTTTCATTATACAAGAAGAATAGCGATAGAGTAGTCAAATCGTAGATCAAGCTAATAAGGGCTATTGGTGGATGCCTTGGCATCGAGTGGCGATGAAGGACGCGCGTACCTGCGATAAGCTTCGGGGAGCTGGAAAGAAGCACCGATCCGGAGATGTCCGAATGGAGAAATCCAGTAGAGTTAATCCTCTACTATCTCTAACTGAATACATAGGTTAGAGAGGCTATACCTGCCGAACTGAGACATCTAAGTAGGCAGAGGAAAAGAAATCAAACGAGATTCCCGTAGTAGTGGCGAGCGAAGTGGGAATAGTCCAAACCGGAAATTTATTTCCGGGGTTGTAGGGCTGGTCAACAAAGCTAAAGTGGAAGCTAGCAT
This sequence comes from Simkaniaceae bacterium, assembly GCA_030149435.1. Lineage (GTDB taxonomy): Bacteria > Chlamydiota > Chlamydiia > Chlamydiales > Simkaniaceae > JASBRR01. Next base: position 48,134 of record JASBRR010000020.1, on the reverse strand, counting down.
AATCATCTGGAAAGGTGGGCGAAACAGGGTGAAAGCCCCGTGTGCGAAAGTGGAAGCTTGGTGAGATCAGTTCCTGAGTAGGGCCGGACACGTGAAACCCGGTCTGAATCTGGGGAGACCACTCTCCAAGACTAAATACAACTCGATGACCGATAGTGAACTAGTACAGTGATGGAAAGGTGAAAAGAACCCCTGTTAGGGGAGTGAAATAGAACCTGAAACCAGTAGCCTACAAGCGGTCAGAGGCCTATATCTTCTTTATGGAGAAATGGCTGATGGCGTGCCTTTTGCATGATGAGCCAGCGAGTTAAGTTATACGGCTAGGTTAAAGAACATCCGTTCTGGAGCCGAAGTGAAAGCGAGCGTGAATAGCGCGAATCAGTCGTATGATTTAGACACGAAACCAAGTGATCTATTTATGACCAGGATGAAGCGTGGGTAACACTGCGTGAAGGTCCGAACCAGTATATGTTGAAAAATATTTGGATGAGTTGTGAATAGGGGTGAAAGGCCAATCAAACTTGGAAATATCTTGTTCTCTCCGAAATAACTTTAGGGTTAGCCTCGACTTTAAGACTTCTGGGGGTAGAGCACTGAATTCCCGAGGGGGCCTACCGGCCTACCGACGGAAATCAAACTCCGAATACTAGAAGTTAAGTCGGGAGATAGACAGTGGGAGATAAGTTTCATTGTCGAGAGGGGAACAGCCCAGATCGCCGATTAAGGCCCCTAATTCTATGCTAAGTGAGTAAGGATGTGAAGTTTCTTAGACAGTTGGAATGTTGGCTTAGAGGCAGCCACCATTTAAAGAGTGCGTAACAGCTCACCAATCGAGAGACTTTGCGCCGATAATAATCGGGGCTAAGCATAGAGCCGAAATCGCGGGTGTGCCACTATTTGTGGCACGCGGTAGGAGAGCGTAGTATGTGCATTGAAGATATACCGTAAGGAGTGTTGGAGCGCATACTAGTGAGGATGCATGGCATGAGTACACGATAAAGGAAGTGAGAATCTTCCTCGCCGAAAGCCTAAGGTTTCCAGGGTAAAGCTCGTCTTCCCTGGGTTAGCCGGTCCCTAAGCCGAGGCTGAAAAGCGTAGGCGATGGAAAGCAGGTTAAATATTCCTGCGCCACCTAAAACTATAGTGATGGGGTGACGAAGTATGTTAAGCATGCGGGCTATTGGATGTCCGTTTCTCTATGAGGTTGGTCAGTAGGTAAATCCGCTGACGTGAGACCAGGTAGGGGACAAGGGGAATCTTCGGAGGAACCGATGGTGTAGCGCTACGCTTCCAAGAAATAACCTCTAGCTGTTGATGGTGACCGTACCAAAACCGACACAGGTAGGCATGATGAGTATTCTCAGGCGCGCGAGTTAACTCTTGTTAAGGAACTCGGCAAATTATCCTCGTAACTTCGGGAAAAGAGGAACCCTCCGGTGTGATGCCTTCGCGGATAAGCACTAGAGGGTCGCAGAGAAATGGCCCAGGCGACTGTTTAACAAAAACACAGCACTATGCAAACTCGTCTAAGAGGAAGTATATGGTGTGATGCCTGCCCAATGCCAAAAGGTCAAAAGGAGATGTTAGCCCCTTGGGGCGAAGCATTGAATTTAAGCCCTGGTGAATGGCGGCCGTAACTATAACGGTCCTAAGGTAGCGAAATTCCTTGTCGGGTAAGTTCCGACCTGCACGAATGGCGTAACGATCTGGGCGCTGTCTCAACAAGAGACTCGGTGAAATTGTAGTAGCGGTGAAGATGCCGTTTACCCGCAGCTAGACGGAAAGACCCCGTGAACCTTTACTGTACTCTGATATTGGCTTTTGACTTGTCATGTGTAGGATAGCCGGGAGACTGTGAAAGAGACTCGTCAGGGTTTCTGGAGTCATCCTTGAAATACCGGTCTTGACAAGTTGAAAATCTAACGAAGCCCCATGAATCTGGGGTTCGGACATTGTCAGACGGGCAGTTTGACTGGGGCGGTTTCCTCCTAAAAAGTAACGGAGGAGTCCAAAGCTTGTCTCATCGTGGTTGGCAATCACGAGTAGAGCGTAAAGGTATAAGACAAGTTAACTGCGAGACCAGCGAGTCGAGCAGATACGAAAGTAGGGCTTAGTGATCCGGCGGTTGAAAGTGGAATCGCCGTCGCTTAACGGATAAAAGGTACTCCGGGGATAACAGGCTTATCGCCACCAAGAGTTCATATCGACGTGGCGGTTTGGCACCTCGATGTCGGCTCATCGCATCCTGGGGCTGAAGAAGGTCCCAAGGGTTTGGCTGTTCGCCAATTAAAGCGGTACGCGAGCTGGGTTCAGAACGTCGTGAGACAGTTCGGTCCCTATCTGCTGTGGGCGTAGGATACTTGAGAAGAGCTGCTTCTAGTACGAGAGGACCGAAGTGGACGAACCAATGGTGTTTCGGTTGTTCTGCCAAGGGCATTGCCGAGTAGCTATGTTCGGAAAGGATAAGCGTTGAAAGCATCTAAACGCCAAGCCTCCTTCAAGATAAGGTATCCCTATGAGACGTCCAGAAGACGACTGGGTTGATAGGCTGGGTGTGTAAGCACAGCAATGTGTTGAGCTAACCAGTACTAATCCGTCCATCGGCTTGATCTCAATTTTTTCGAACACATTATGTGTGGGAGAATGCGTATTCATCTACTACTCAATTTAAAATTTGAAACTTTCAAGCGTTATCTAAAATTAGTTTGTCTTGGTGGCCATAGAGAAGAGGAAACACCTGATCCCATCTCGAACTCAGCAGTTAAGCTCTTCATTGCCGATGGTACTGTACACTAGAGTACGGGAGAGTAGGGCGCTGCCAAGTTTTTATTTACATACCCCAGCATGTAAGTGTTGGGGTTTTTTTATGCCCAGATCCATCCGAACTCGGCAGAAGATCAGACGTAGGTGAATTGGCCGTAGCCAAAACAAAAAAAGAGTAGACAGGTTACCCGCAAGATGACGATGCCCTATCTTAATAGATAGGGCTGAGGAAGAAAGTGAGTAAGATGTCGTCACTCTTTTATGTTATGGTAGGTCAAGCTCACTGAAGTCGGATCGCTTAGCTCTTCATTGCCGATGGTACTTATGCACTAGAGTACGGGAGAGTAGGGCGCTGCCAAGTTTTTTTTAGAGAGCCCCAGCATGTAAGTGTTGGGTTTTTTTATGCCCAGATCCATCCGAGCTCAGCAGAAGATCTGGCGCAAGTGAATTGGCCGTGAGCAGAGTGAGTGGTTAGTAAAATAGTCATTGCCTAATATTTTCTCCTTTTTTATGGAGAAAAAGAAAGGGATAAAGGTGACATGTTGTGATACTCAAAGAGATTCATGGGCTGATTGAAGGGATGGTTACAGATCTTGGAAAATTAGATCGTACCTACAGAAATCCGCCCCAAACTGAAACGCCATTGAATAACGTGACTGTTGGGAAACTCCATCCTCACACATTTTGCACCTTTTTTGACAAAATCAAAATTTTTGCAAATCTCCTATACTTAGGTATATGTAGTTTTTCAACTCTTTCGATTTTTCTCAAAAACTGCTTCAAAATCTGTAAAGAGCGACTTTCCCAACAGTCCCATAACAGGCAAAAAAAACGTTCCCGCGTCAAACATGTGAAGTCACATGGGAAAACCATTTGAATGGCCTCTTATCTTAATCGAGTGCTTTAGATTGATTACTTTATCTATAAATTTGCATTCTGCAAAACCCTCCCAATAGACTTTAATGGGTAGGTTTTGTAGAATATAAGCATGAGTAGATCGAAATACTTAAAGCTATTAGCACCCTTCCGTAAGGTGCCATTCTTCACCATTGGACAGGCTGCTAAGAGAGGTGTTCCTAGACATGCACTAGCATATTTGGAAAAAAAGGGAGAACTCGAACGAGTATATCCAGGTGCGTATCGGTTTCATGAATACGAACCTGAAGTAGAGTTCCAATGGGAAAATCTCGCGCTTATTGCCATGAGCGTGCCAAAAAGTGTAGTCTGTCTTATTTCTGCATTGGTTTATTATGACCTTACGGATCAAATCATGAGAGAGCTTTGGATAGCAGTTCCTCACAGCTCTCACCCCAGTAAACGTCCAAATACTAGAGTCATTAGAATGAGAAACACTTCCCTTGGAAAAATTTCAGTCAGACTTGGAGAATATTGCATCCATATTTTTGATCGAGAAAGATGCATCATTGATGCATTTAGATATTTAAGTAAAGAAATAGCGATTAAAGCACTTAAGAGATACTTAGAAGATAATCAAGCAAAACCTGATCTAAAAAAATTGAGCTTATATGCACAAAAATTGAGGGTCAATATTACACCTTATATTTTATCTTATACGACATGACTCCTAAAGAAAACTCATCTTTTAAAGCAACGTTACGAAGGATTGCTAAAGAAAATAATCGTGATCCTGCAGATCTCTGGCAATGCCTAACCTTAGAGCGTTTTCTTGTTCGACTTGCAAAGTCGAAATACTCGGATCGTTTTGTTCTTAAGGGAGGGATACTTTTATCGAAATATATTGAAATTGGTAGAGAAACTGTCGACTTGGATTTTTTAGCACAAAAAATATCTAATGATAGAAACGTGTTAGAAAAGATCGTCAATGAGATAGCTGATATTGACATTGGAGATGGTTTTTCTTTTGAAGGAGTGAAATTACGAGAGCTTGCACACCCTCATATGGGTTATCCTGGGATAGAAGTCGCTATGATCGGTCATTTTGGGAAAACTAAATTCAAAGTAGCGATTGATCTTGGATTTGGTGATATTGTGGAGTCAGTGAACTACTCAATCCCACTGACTCGTTCATCAAAGGGAGAGTTGTTTGAGAAAAATATCAGTTTGTCCTGCTACCCGTTAGAGTTTATTTTTGCTGAGAAGTTAGAAACGATTGTCTATAGAGGGTCGATTAATAGTCGAATGAAGGATTTTCACGACCTATTTTCCATGATAACTTCGCCTACTATACATTCATTTCAAAACCTAGATGAAATTGTCAAATCGGTTTTTGAACATCGTGGAACAAAGCTCACCCTCCCTATTATTTTCACAAGAGAAGAAGAGCAGCAACTTCAAAGCTTTTGGAGGAATTACCTAAATACACTTCAGCTATCCAATGTAGTTGCACCCCCAAAGACAATAACTGATTTATTATCTAAGATGAATAACTGGTTAAAGTCTCATACCTCCTTAACTCAATAACTACAACTCGAGCTGCATTGCATGGCAGGGAAAAGACACAGTTGACAGAAGCCCATGAAGTCTCATCGGAAAACCATTTGACCCCAGTCCTTATGCTGGGATAAAATGGCCTCTTACATTTTGTAAGAGGTTTTTTGTGTCTAAAAATGAAGTGGAAGTCAAAGTCACCCACTACTCGAAACGGGGGGAAGGATTGGCGCCGCTTGCTGAAGAGGGGAGAAAGGTAGAGGTGCCCGGAGCGGTTGTGGGCGATCTCCTAAAAGTAGCGATTCACGGAAAGAGGGGAAAGCGCCGCCGCGCTTCGATTCTCAATGTTCTTACCCCCTCACCAGACCGTGTTGAACCCCGTTGCTCTCACGCTCTTGAGTGTGGAGGATGTTCATTCCAACAGGTCTCTTACGAAGCAGAACTCAAAATGAAGGAAGAGTGGGTCCGCTCCCTTTTTACCCCATTCATGGAAGGTGTGACATTCTACCCGATTTTAGGATGTGAAAACCCATGGGCCTATCGCAACAAAATGGAGTTTTCCTTTTCAGAAGATTTAAAAGGTGAAAAGTTTTTAGGACTCAATATTGCAGGGGGTAGAGGTAAAGTCCTCAACTTGAAAGAGTGCCACCTGATCTCTCCTTGGTTTATGGATGTGCTTAAATCGGTGAAAAATTGGTGGGATGAAAGTGGGCTCCATGCCTATAACCCTCCGAAAGATGAAGGAACGCTCCGCACTCTGACAGTTCGAGAGGGGAAGCGCACAGGTAAAAAGCTCGTGATGCTGACGATCTCTGGCCACCACGATTACTTTGTCAATGGACGCCATCTAAAAGAGTTCAAAGAAGCAGTCATTCGAGGATGTGGGGAAGACAACCCCTCTATCTTTTTACGGATCCATCGTGCTGTTAAAGGTAAGCCAACTGAATTTTATGAGATGCACCTCCATGGTCCCTCCATCCTTCATGAAATGCTTCATCTCGGTGAGCGCACATTACATTATCACTTGAGCCCTTCCTCTTTCTTCCAACCCAATACACTCCAAGCAGAAAAGCTCTTCCAAAGAGCCCTTGCGATGGCAGAAATCAAGGCCACGGATCGCGTCTATGACCTTTATTGTGGCTTGGGAACCTTCGGCGCTCTCTTCTCCCCCCATGTCAAAAAAGTGATCGGAATTGAAAGCCACCCTTATGCTGTATGTGATGCCGAGGCGACAATAGAGCGCAACCATCTCGATAACTTTAGCGTAATTAAAGGAGATGTTGGCGCTGTATTAGAACAGATCCAATTGCCAAGTGATCTAATCATTCTAGACCCTCCACGTGCAGGTTTAGATGATAAAGCGTTGGGACACGTTCTTCGGCTTGACCCTCCAAAAATTCTTTACGTCTCTTGCAACCCCGAAACACAATTCAAAAATATTTCAGAGCTGATTCAGAAGGGTGACTACAAACTTAAAAGCCTACAGCCTGTCGACCAGTTTCCTCACACGCCCCATTTAGAGAACATTGCTTATCTCGAAAAAACCTCCCAATAAACTAGAAGCTCCACTATAATCACGCTTATTTGAATACTTTGAAATAAGGTTTATTATGAAAAAAGGTTTACTACTTCTTCCCCTATTTGCTTCTGCTACGCTTTTTGCTGATGAAGCAGCGCCAGCTGCGCGTGAGCAAAACATGTGGCAAACTGTCATTATGATTGGAATCGCCCTTCTCTTTTTCTATCTCATCCTTTGGCGCCCTGAGCAAAAGCGCAGAAAGAAAATGGAAAAACAGAGAAGCTCCCTTTCAAAAGGGGACCGCGTCACCGCAATGGGAATCATTGGAACTGTGTCACGAGTCGATGAAAAAACTGTCATTTTGAAAATGGTGGATGGTGCTAAAATTGAAGTGATCAAAGGAGCGATCACTGACGTTCAGCCCGCCTCTTCTGAAGAAAAAGAAGCCTCTGCTCAAAACGCAGAATAAGTATCATAAGCGATTCCTGAGACTCAGGAATCGCTGATTTTTTTCAGGTAATCGCTAATAACATTCCACGCCCATTTTTCTAAGCGTAGATGAACAATACAACTTGGCACACATAACCTGATAAACATTGCAATATTGAAGGCATAAGCTGAAGTGTGAGTCTCTACAGCCAACGTTTCAAAATCTTTCTTTAAGTAATTCCTTTCGGGTATAATCTTAGAGGCTAACTTAGCTGTTTTTGGATTGCCCGAATTCCGAGTCTGCCTTGGGACTTTCTGTCTGTATAGATTAGCTGCAGCTGTTGAAATAGCATAAACCATAAAATTCCCCTTCTTTTTAAGAACTATTAATATTACACCGCAAATCAAATAGTTGTTAATTAAAGTTCATATTTTAATTACAAAAATCCCCCAATTTGAGAGGTTTAATAACTTATTTAAAATGACGAATCTGAGATCAATTTATGCATCTGGATCGTCCGTAACCTGACTTGCTCCACTCATGCGAGGATTTTGACCATCAGATACCATTGCATGGTCTACCGATACGTAACCAAGTCGATCTACTTGGTCGTATATTAAACGGTCAAAGATGTGCACTTGATAGAAAGGTTCATGATCTTTTGAGTCATTACCATCTTCTGAAATGACAACCCACTCATCACTTTTAACTGTTTCCTTAACTAGATCTGGACTGTCTCCAGACGAAGATAAACAACTTAAAACAGTATTTACGACGTCGTAGCCCATCCCTATAACCTTCCAAAAGAAATTTGTAATTTTATCACACTGCTTCTGAAGCCATGACTTAGGCTCTGGGAATGTAATCGTACCTGTCGTAATAGGGCCCCGTAGAAGTCTTCTGAGACCCTATGGTTTTTGTGCTAAGTGGAGATATTTTTTTATCCTCTGAGCTGAGGCCTGATGATGGATGAGACCCTGGTTGCGTAGATGCAACAGATCTAGGCGAGCCTAAGCTTGATACATTACTAGAAGACATAATTTCCCCCTGCTTTCTTAATTACTTATTAACATTATAGCACGATTTTTAATTAATTTTTATATAAAAATCACGCTTTAATTTGTAAGTAATTGGATGTCAGAGGGCGCTTGTGTTAGGGCTGTTTAAGTGCTTTTGACAGCCATTGCAGAGAGTTTCTCGAGCACCTCATTGGACCTCTTGAGGAAGGTGGCAAAGAGCGTAGGATCGAGCTCGCGCTGGGATAGAAGGGAGAGCTCATAGAGCTGTGAGACCATCTCACCTGCAAGCGTAGGATCTTTTTTGCTGAGGGCTTTCATGGACTGGATCAGGGAGCTGTTGGTGTTGATCACAAACTTTTGCTTCCCGGCAAGTCCTGGAGGGAGCTCTTGACCTGATAGGGACATATATTCGCGCATGCGGCGGGCCTTTTCATCGATTACAATGAAAGCAGGGACAGAGTCGCTGGCAAGGCTTTTTGCTTCGACCTCAACGCGCTCTGAATCGACATGAGAGCGGATAAAATCGGCGAGTTGTACGGCTTCAGTTTTGCCGTCAGAATCGAGGACGGTTTTCTCGCGATCTTTGTCGAGGATCTCATCTGAAAGGGCTCCATCGAGGCGCTGAAATTTGGCATTCTCGACCTTCCCTTCGAGGTGGCTGATGAGGGGGGTGTCGAGATGAGAGGGGGCAAAGAGGATTTCAATGCCTTGCTCTTTGTACATGTCAAAGAAGTGTGAGGTGTGCTTTTCGTCGGGGTGGTAAAAGATCTTCCCTTCTGCTTTTTCTTTGTTGCGCTCTAAGTACTCTTCAATCGTCGACCACTCATCGTTTGAAGTTTTCCAAATGAGGCAGGACTTAATGCGATCGAAGAACTTCTCATCTTGCAAAATCCCAAGCTTGATGATGAGTTCGATATCGGGCCAAATTTTTACGAAGGCCTCTTTATCGCTTGTGTAAAGGGAGGTGAGTTTGTCTGAAACCTTTTTTGAAATGTGGCTGCTGAGTTTTCGCACGGTTCCATCCATTTGGAGGTTACTGCGCGAGACGTTGAGCGGAATGTCTGGGCTGTCGATCACTCCGCGGAGTACGTTGAGATAGTCTGGAATGATATCTTTACAGTTATCGGAAACAAAGACGCGGTTGCAGTAGAGGTGAATGGTCGAAGTTTTTGTTTCCATGTGGCGGTTAAGTTTTGGGAAATAGAGGATCCCTTTCAAGTTAAAGGGGTAGTCGATGTTGAGGTGGATCCAGAAAATGGGTTCGGGTTCAAAGGGGTAAAGGACTTTATAGAAGTCGATATAATCTTGATCTGAACATTCAGAAGGGGGCTTAATCCAAAGTGGCTCGCTTTCATTGATCTGCTTGCCGTTGAGTGAAATCGGGTAGGGGAGGAAGCGGCAGTGTTTGGTGAGGATCGCACGAACTTTGTCCTCCTCTAAAAACTCTTTGTTTTCCTCTGAAATGTGCAGGGTGATGGTTGTTCCACGCTCGGTGCGCTTTCCCTCATCTAAAGTGTAGGAAGGAGAGCCATCGCACTCCCAAAATGCAGGGGCGGCATCTTTTGCATAAGAGAGGGTATCGATTGTGACTTTATCACTCACCATAAATGCCGAGTAGAACCCGAGACCAAAATGGCCGATAATCTGATCACTTTCCCCTTCGTTTTGATATTTTTTGACGAAGTCTTCTGCCCCAGAAAAGGCGAGTTGCGCAATGTATTTTTTGACTTCATCGCTTGTCATCCCAATTCCTGTGTCGGAAATGGTGAGCGTGCGGTTTTCTTTATCGAGATGGATCTCAATTTTAAACTCTTCATCTTTGCACTCTGCTTGTCCTTGGTCGCGAAGAATCTTCACTTTACTGATTGCGTCACAGGCATTGGAGATGAGCTCACGCAGGAAAATATCTCTATCGGTGTAAAGCCATTTTTTGATAATGGGAAGGATGTTTTCACTGTGAATTTTTAGTTTACCCTTGCTCATGACGTCTTTTTCTCCAAATTCTGTTTATAAAGTAGTAATCATAACAAAAAACGGACTATTTGCGTGGTAATTTTTGAGGTTACAGCTTTATCCATTTTGGTTTTTGTGGGCGTCGGCCTCCTTCTCTCTGCAATGATTCTGCTTACAAAAAAGCGTTTTGTGCGCACCGACCCCTGTAAAATTTATATTAATGATGAGGAGTCTTTGACAAAGGAAACCGAAGGGGGAAAAACACTCCTTGCTGCCCTGGCGGAAAATGGAATTTCTGTTCCCTCTCCTTGCGGGGGGAAGGCGACGTGTAAGCAGTGCAAGGTTCAGGTCATAGAAGGGAGTGATGACATTTTAGAGACCGATAAGGCGACATTCAGTCACCACCTTCTAAGTGTTGGGTGGCGCCTATCGTGCCAGTGCAAAGTCAAAAATGATCTCAAGATCCGTCTTCCTGAAGCCTTACTAGACTTGAAGGTTTTTACGGGCACGGTTGTTTCGAACCACAACGTTGCAACATTTATTAAAGAGCTTATTGTTAAAGTTCCAGAGAGTGAGGCGTTTGCCTATATCCCTGGCGATTATCTTCAGTTTCATATTCCGAGTTATCAGGTGAAGAGTTCCGATTGGAAAGAGCATATGGATTCTCAGTTTTATGAAGATTGGGATCAGCTGGGGCTTTTTGATCATACGATTAGCTACCATCCAGAAGGGGAAGAAGTGGTTCGCGCCTATTCAATGGCATCCTACCCTGGAGAGGGGAGGGTGTTAAAGTTCAACGTGAGAATTGCGTCTCCCCCAGTTCATGAAGGGAAGCTCGCAAAAGGGGTGCCATGGGGAATTGCCTCCTCATATATTTTCGGTTTAAAAGAGGGGGATCAGGTCACTTTGTCGGGGCCATTTGGTGAGTCCCATATGATTGAGGATGATCGGGAGCTCATCTTTTTGATCGGAGGGGCCGGCTCCTCTTTCGGAAGAAGTCATATCCTCGATCTATTTTTAGAAAAAAACACGCAGCGGAAAGTGACTCTTTGGTATGGAGCGCGTTCTTTGAAGGAGAATATTTACCAAGAGGAGTATGAGACTCTCGCCAAAGAGCGCCCTAACTTTGACTACCGTTTGGTTTTATCCGAACCAACGGAAGAGGATTTAAGAGGAGGGTGGAATGCAGAGGACCCTTGCAAAACGAATTATCTCTTCAAAGCCTTTGAAGAGGGGCAGCTCAAACAGATGGAGGAGCCCGAGATGTGCCTCTACTATGTATGTGGGCCACCGCTCCATAATGAAAGCATTCTAAAGCTGCTCGACGACTATGGAGTCCCGGAGGAGAATATTGTTCTCGACGACTTTGGGTCGTGAAGCATAAAATGTATAATATGAAAATACTTGTAGCACAGCTCAACCCCATCGTGGGGGATTTAGATGGAAATACGCAAAAGATTCTCGAAAGTATTGAGGAGGGAAAGCGGAAGCGGGCAGATCTAGTTCTCTTTAGTGAGCTGACCATCTGCGGATACCCTCCAGAAGATCTCCTATTTCATCGCACCTTTATTGAGTCACAGACACTCCATCTCGAAAGAGTCATCAAAGCGTCAAAAGGGATTGCTGTGATGGTGGGGCTTGTGCGTCGGACAACAGAGCATCGGGAAAAGCACCTGCTCAACAGTGCGGCGATCATCGATGACGGCAAGCTTTTGGGGTTTCAAGATAAGTGGCTGCTGCCCACCTATGATGTCTTTGATGAGAGGCGTTACTTTGATCCTGGACAAGAGCTTTCACCCTGGGAGATACGTGGGAGTAAGGTGGGACTTTTGATTTGTGAAGACATTTGGCAACATGCAGGGTACGCGCAGTATACCCGCTATCTTCGCGATCCAGTGATGGAGCTCAAGAAGCACTCGGTTGATTTCTTAGTAAATATGTCGGCATCTCCTTACCAGTTTCAAAAGCCCGACGTGCGTATCAATGTTTGTAAGAAAGCGGCAAAGACATTGAAGTGTCCTGTTGTGATGTGTTGTCAGGTGGGAGCCAATGGTCCCATTTTGTTTGATGGCTACAGCATTTATGTGAATAAAGAGGCAAAGCTTTGCCAACTCGCCAAGGGATTTGAGGAAGATCACCTTCTCGTCGACTTAAAGAAGGATATATCTCCCTGCTCTTTTAGCTATCACGATATGGAGAACTTGCTTTCGGCGCTGATTATGGGAGTGCGCGACTACTTCCGCAAGTGTGGGTTTAAGAAAGCATGTTTGGGGATCTCTGGAGGAATCGACTCTGCTCTTGTTGCCTATATCGCAAAGAGGGCGCTGGGATGTGAGAATGTCATGGGGGTGAGTATGCCTTCGCGCTACACGTCAGATCAGAGCTTATGTGATGGGGCAACACTCATGAAAAATATGGGAGTGGAATGCATGGAAGTTTCGATTGAAGAGCCCTTCGGTGATTTTCTCTCTTTGCTCGCACCCTATTTCGAAGGGAAGGCAGAAGATACGACAGAAGAAAACTTACAAGCGCGCATTCGTGGAATCATTCTCATGGCTCTTTCCAATAAGCATGGTTACATTGTCCTCAGTACGGGAAACAAGAGTGAAACGGCGCTAGGTTACTCGACACTTTATGGCGATATGTGTGGAGGGCTGGGTGTGATTGCTGATGTGATGAAGACCCGTGTGTACGCGCTCTGCCGCTATATCAATGAGAGAGAGGGAAAAGAGATGATTCCCCAATCGATCATTGAGCGCCCTCCCTCAGCAGAGCTTCGTGCTGACCAAAAAGATCTCGACTCTTTGCCCGAGTATACCATTGTCGATCAGGTTTTAGAGGGGTATGTCGAAAATTACTTATCGATTGATGAGATTGCAGAGAAATATGAGATTCCTCAAGAAATCGTCTACAGTCTCGTCGAAAAGATTCATATGGCGGAGTATAAGCGGAGGCAAGGACCTCCAATCCTCCGCGTTTCTAAGAAAGCCTTTGGCGTCGGTCGCCACTATCCTATCGTTCAGAAGTGGATCTAACGCTGTGCGTTATTCCACCAATCAGTTCTGGGCTGTTGATGAGGTGCTGGTGCTGGTACTTGAGGTGGCGTATTGGGGGCAATAGCAGCTTGTTGTCTTGTGGTTCCTGCGGGCATGATTTGGCGTAGGGCTGCATTCCCTGCGGCTTTTGCAACGTTCAAAGTTCCTCTTCCCAGTGTTTTCACGACGCTGACATCTTTGAGGATATGAGCGAGTGAGTTTCCTGCAAGGGCTCCTGAGAAAAGGGACAGGGCAACTTTGGGTCCCCAATAGGCGGGGGGCGCCTCCACTGCTGGAACGATGACATCAACTCTCATAGGAAACTGTGGAACCGCAGATGGCAGCTCTATCGCTCTTTCCGGAGCAGCATTGCTCACCGCTGTCATTGCAGTCTCCATACAGAAGGGAGACGGAGATTCTATATCGAGCATGGGTTTTGTGGGTACAGCAGGTAGCGGAGTATTTTGTGTAACGGTTTGCTGCTGGGGATTCTTGTAGTTGTTATCGATATAGGTATTAAGGGCGGCAAGTGCTGCCATGACTTTTTGCACTCCATATCCTTGAGCTTCGGTATGACCTAAGATGTCTCGTTGCATGCTGGGGAATTCATTCGACTGCATCACTGTTGATCCCAGGAATCCCACTAGAGTTCCAGCGGCAAAGACTCGGGTGTTCATGATCTTAGGGCTGTTTCGATAGCAGTAGAGTAGGGAAAGGGCGAGGAGGGTATTCATAATTTCATTTCGGTAATTTTTCACAGTGTCAACACAATTTTTGAGCTGGCCTTGTGAGGGGATGACTGCTGATGTGAGATCGCAGAATAGGTTTTGGGTTTCGGTTAAAGCAGATTCTCCCTGAACGAGAACATCGGCCACTAGGGCGCCCACGTTTCTTGCGGCAGAGTGGTTTACAGCAGCAGGTGTTGACATATGCTTCCTCCAGCAATTAATTATGCCAACATTATAATTTTGATGTTAATTTAATAAAATATAAACAATATTTTATATTACGTTTTTATAAATTAAGATTAATTATATGTTATTTTGTCGATGTTGTTGAGTTTATTTTTTAACATGAGAAGACGATCAAACCCCATTGCCATTCCATAACAATTAGGGAGCTGGCCAACCGCTTCAACGAAGTGGGGATCGATAGTAAACATTTTTTTACCTAGAAGAACTCGCTCTCGGTTGGCCTTTTCAAGGCGGATCTGTTGTTCTGAGGAACTACTCAGTTCGTGGTACCCATTACCCAGCTCAATCCCTTCGATATAGACTTCGAATCGCTGCGCTACTGGGCGACCGTTTCTGTCGATCACTTTTGCTAGGGCAGCTTGTGAGGGGGGATAGTCTTCAATGATTGTAAGGACATCCTTGCCAAGGATGGGTTCAATCAAACACCCCCAAAGTTCGTTCAAGAGGTCGTCAATGGGCTGATCATTTAGATAGAGATTATGGGAGCGGCCAATGTTGAGGAGCTCTTGAGTTGAGGTAGCGAAGGGATCGACTGTAAGGGTTTGTTGGAACGCTTCTTGATAGGTGAGGCGCTCGACTTTTTTCTTTCCGACAAAGAGCTCCGTGAGCGCGATAATCTCTTGTAGAAACTCGGAGTAGGAGATATCGACTCGGTACCACTCAATCATCGTAAAGACGGTGGAGTGGAGACGCCCCTCCTCTTCTTTTCGGTAGACGTGACTGAGTTGGTAAATGTCGCCACTTCCCTCTGCAAGGAGACGTTTCATATGGTATTCAGGAGAGGTGTGTAAGAACCCCTCTGCTGTTTCAATGGGGTCGATATGGATATCGATGGGGGCATAAGGTGAAAGGAGAGGAGTATCCACCTCCATGCATCCGCGGGAGTCAAAAAAAGCGCGCACAGCTTTAAGCATGGCAGCGCGTTCTTGCATTAGGTTTTTAGACGCGGGAGACATACTCCCCAGTGCGTGTGTCTACTTTGACCTTTTCTCCTTCCTCGACAAAAATGGGAATCTGGATAGAGGCACCAGTTTCAGTCTTGGCCGGTTTGAGAACGCGTCCTGAAGCCGTATCTCCACGAGATCCAGGATCGGTTTCAGTAATCGTCATCTCTAAGAAGGTCGGGGGAGTCACGTCAACGGCATTCCCTTTATAGAAGACAATGTCGTAGAGCGTGTCATCCATGAGGTAGGGCTGATTGTCCCCAATGGTAGTGAGGGGAATGGCAACTTGGTCGTAGGTCTCATCATGCATGAAGATGGCGCTATCCCCTTCTTGATAGAGCAATCTCATTCGCGTTTCTTCAACATCAGCAAAGTCAAATTTTTCACCAGACTTAAATGTTTTTTCAATGACTCGTCCTGTCAATAGGTGTTTAATTTTTGTGCGAGTAAAAGCTTGCCCTTTTCCAGGTTTAACAAACTCAACTCCAACAATGGTGTAGGGTTCTCCCTCTACTTCGATTTTCATTCCCGATTTAAATTCATTCGTTGAAACCTGAGCCAAACATTTTCTCCTTTATTATGACTGAACCACACTCTCCCTTCTCGAGTCCGGAGGAGTTCCTAAAGGACTAGGGGTAGGTGAAGAGGTGCAACTCGTCTCTGCATTTGAGCGTACCCCTTGAATGGATTCAAGTCCATAGAAAACAACCCTGGTCGTTGCAGTAAGAAGTGTCCAGTCAACTCCTTTCATGATCCCCACTTTTGTCCATTTGAGATTAAAGTAGTTCACGACTTTGGCACAAAGAATATGGGTAGCGAGGATGGGGATTGCGGCAAAAATCATAGCGCCTATGGCGTAGGAGTCTTTTGGATTAATAGTGTTCCCTTTTTTATCCATTGAGTAAGAGTAAGTGTGCTCAACAAACTTAATCGGATTTGTAATGAAACCCGGAAAGTTTTGATCCACCCATAACATCGTTTTTGCTAAAGCATTAGGCGCATTTTCCATTTTCTTTGGATTGGCGGAGGGACTGGGTTCTTGTCGGTCATTAGCGGTTTCTGATTGAGCCGCTCCTTGTGCTTCTTGAGCTGCAGGTGGTGGGGCAACAGTTTGCTCTTCTTGAGCTGGTTGTTTGCATGGGGGATTTTGTAATCTGCGTGCTTCTTGCATGGATTGGATGCCATTTGATACCACCCAAAATAGCAATCCACTGCCAAACCAATCAGCCCCTTTTAGCAAAGAAGATCGGACTTGGTAAGACGCATATCCATGTGTCACATAAGATAAAGCCAAGAAGCTAACCGAAAGCATTCCTAGTGTTGTCACCATCGCGCCAGTTGCACAGTTTTCTTCATCTAGATTGGTTGTGTTTGTCTTATTCTTGACATTTTGAAAAGCCCAAGAATATGCGTTAACAGTGTAAAAAAATGGGTTTTTGACGATTCCCCACTCTGTACTGTCGATCCACTTTATGGTGTTTACTATCCAATTGTCAGGTATGCTCATTTCCGATCTAATCTTTATGTACTTTTACTTTTTTTCTGTTTCCCCACCACTGCCATCTGATAATTTTTTCATTAGATCAGCGATTTTTGCTTCTAGCTGAGCGATTTTCTCGTCTTTTTGAGAATGAGCAGTCATTGTTTGCTCTACGCGCTCTAGGCCTTGTTTTACTATATTAAGCTGTTTTATATTTTCTTCCATTTCTAAGCTACTTGCAAGATTTTTAGAAGTAGCTTGGTTCAATTCGCTTATTGCTTTCTTAATATCTTGAATAGCTTCAGTGACACTCTTCGAACCATTGCCTAAGGCAACTTTAACGTCGTTTAAGTCTTGTAGTTCCTTTTTGAATGCATCATTTTCCGAACCCAATTGATTAACAATTCCTATTGTCTTTTCTAAAAGTTCATTGAGTTTTTTATTGTTGGATGCATGGGCATTTGCAGACTCATGGAGGCTGGCTCTAGCAGCGACATCTGCTACTAATATAGAGCCGTTGTCTAACTCTTTCATGCCATTATACGACCCATAGCAGAAGATAGAAGAGATGATAGCCTTAATTTTTTGCCTGTGAAATACACAGTAAGCCAAAGCAGATATCGACGCTATTAACATTATCCACTGGACCCCTGAAATAAAGTTCAATTTATGTATTTTATCCTTCGTTTGAGCAGGAAGAGAACTAATATCAATGTCACTTGGTAGAGCTCTAGGACTAAAGCTTGTTAATAAAGGAAGGTAATAGGAAGCAGTATGCAATAAACTTGAGCAAGAGAAAGAAGAAGCCATATTTTCACCTTTAAGGTTGGATTTGACCAAATACTTTAAGGAAGGGTCAAAAATTACGTCAAGGAAACAGGAGCCTATTTTTAAAAAAACTTTTTTGTTTCCCTTGCGGTGAGAGTTGGTGTATGTAGAAAAAGCATGGAGCCAATTCACGAAGAGCAGTTTGCAAGAGAGACTTTAGAAAGGTATGCGGGGTGTGATCCCGACGACTTTCAGCAGAATCTGATCTTGACGAACTTTCCGCGCTATGTCGATTATTTTGCAGAGAGTCGCAACCTGTCGATTTCGGAAGGGTCGATGTTTAAGGTGGCGCACTCTCCTAAAGAAAAGATCACGATTCTCGACTTTAAAATAGGCTCTCCAGCTGCTGCACTTGTTGTTGACCTCTGTTCTTTTCTGCCGATTCGCGGCGCGATTCTGCTTGGGATGTGTGGCGGGCTCAGGCGGCGCTATAAGATTGGGGAGTACATCACTCCTGTTGCAAGTGTACGGGGTGAAGGGACCTCTGACTTTTATTTGCCTGCAGATGTTCCAGCCCTATCAAATTTTTTGATGCTCAAAGCAACGACCGATATTTTGGAAGAGACCCACGCCACCTATCATGTAGGGATTACCTATACGACAAATTTGCGCTTTTGGGAGTATAACGAGGAGTTCATTCGCCACCTGAAAGAGACCCGAGCTCATGCGATTGAGCTGGAGTGCGCCACGCTATTTAGCGCGAGCTATAAGAGGAAGGTGACGCTTGGATCTTTGCTGCTCATTTCTGATCTTCCGCTTAATCGGGATCAAGTCAAGACGAAGAAGAGCGCTGAGTTTGTTTTTGAACAGTTCATGCCTGACCACATCGAGAAAGGGGTGGCGATTTTGCATCGCGCCGGAGAAATGCTCGAGCGAAATGTAAAAGGTGCATACCAACCTTCTCCCCGTCATGGGGGTTGACTTCCTCTTGGCTATCATGTTAATTTCCCCTCTAAATTACGTCTTTAATTAGGGTTTCATGAACCAAATCAGAGAACATTGGAGTAGTCGACTCGGCTTTATCCTAGCGACGCTTGGTTCGGCTATAGGGCTGGGCATCCTGTGGAAATTTCCCTATACTGTTGGAGAAAATGGTGGGGGGCTTTTTCTTTTTTCCTATTTCGTTTGTGTTCTGGTTGTGGGGATTCCCATTTTCATTGCAGAGATGATGTTGGGACGCAGTTCCCAAAGAGCTGCGGTCGGAGCCTATGAACACCACGATGTGAAGGAGAAGGGGTGGAAGGCGATCGGATGGTTTGGGGTTCTTTCCTCATTTTTGATCATGTCCTTTTATAGTGTGATTGCTGGATGGGGCATGAGCTATATTCTGATGTCACTGAGCGGCTTTTACCAGGAAGCCAAAGGCTCGATTCCCGAAACATTTGAAACGCTTGTGAGATCGGGTGGGGTTTCTCTCTTTTGGCACTTTTTATTTACACTGATTACGGTGGCGATTGTGATGCCGGGTGTTCGAAAAGGAATTGAGTACTGGGCGAAAATCATGACGAAAACACTGCTAGTTTTGCTCCTCATGCTTGTGATTTACTCTTGTGGGTTGGAAGGGTTTGGAAAGGCAGCACACTTTATTTTTGCATTTAATCCCGGAAGCTTTAAGCCTTCGAGTTTGATTGAAGCACTAGGGCTTGCTTTTTGGACACTGAGTATTGGGCAGGGCATCATGATCAGCTATGGAAGCTACATGAAGCGCTCAGAAAGTATTCCACAGATGGCGGGAGTGGTTGGATCGGCTGTTGTCATTGTGGCAGCACTCGTCGGGCTGATGATTTTCCCAGCAGTCTTTACTTTTGGGCTCACATCACAAGAAGGTCCAGGACTGATTTTTAAGACGATGCCGCTGCTATTTGCCCAGCTGCCAGGCTCTCTTGTTTTGTCGACAATGTTCTTTACTCTTTTTGTCTTTACGGCATTGACATCAGCGATTCCGCTTATCGAAGTGGTTGCGACGAACCTCATGGAATTGATTGGTTGGACGCGAAAGAAAGCGGTCATCTTAGTTGGATGTGGGACATTCCTATTTGGGATTCCCAGTGCGTTTGCACACTCTGGGGTCATTTTTGGAGAATGGGCAGAAATTTATGGCATGAATTTTTTGAAAACGATCGACAACCTGGTCTCGATTTGGATTATCCCAATTGGGGGAATGCTGACCGCTTATTTTGTAGGGTGGGTCATGGATCGTAAGGTGACCCTTGCAGAATTTAGTGAGGGATCAAAATTGAAGGGGCTTTGGAAGCCTTGGCTATTTTGCATGCGCTGGGTCATCCCCCCTGTGATTTTGGTCATTATTCTGCAGAAAGGGGGCGTGATCAATATTGATGCGTTAGTCAGTAAACTCACAGGTGCGCTGTCATGAGAGAACACTGGAGCTCTAAGCTCGGCTTTCTATTTGCAGCAGTGGGATCTGCTGTGGGTCTGGGGGTCTTATGGAAGTTCCCCTATACTGTGGGGCAAAATGGGGGAGGACTTTTTCTTCTCACCTATTTCATCTGTATTTTAGTGATAGGAGTTCCCGTTCTGATAGGCGAGCTCATGCTGGGAAGACAGTCTCAAAGAGCGGCGATTGGAGCCTACGCTGTCCTCGCCCCAGAAAAATCTGGGTGGAAAGTTGCTGGTTGGTTTGGGGTGCTCTCCTCGTTTCTGATCATGGCGTTCTATAGCGTGATTGCGGGATGGGGGATGAGCTATATTATTATGTCTCTCAGCGGTCTCTATAACAACACTCCTACTGCCGAGATTCCTGAGCTCTTTACGAAACTATCTCACTCTGGGGGGATTTCTCTCTTTTGGCACTTTCTCTTTACGCTCATCACCATGGGGATTGTTTTCATGGGGGTGCGGAAGGGAATTGAGTTTTGGTCAAAGATCATGACACGGGCTCTTTTTGTTCTTCTGTTGGGGCTCTTTTTTTACAACATAAGGCTCGATGGGTTTAGTGATGCTGCTCGGTTTGTTTTTTGCCCGAATGAGGGGGGATTTAAGTTTTCCAGTGCTTTAGAAGCGCTTGGGCTTGCCTTCTTCACCCTGAGCTTGGGTCAAGGGATCATGATCAGCTATGGAAGCTACATGCGCAAAAGTGATAACATTGCCCAGATGGCGTGTGTGGTGGGATTTGCTGTAGTTATCGTAGCGACTCTTGCCGCAATGACGATCTTTCCCGTGACTTTTACCTTTAACTTGCCGCCGCAGCAGGGAACTGGGCTCATTTTTAAAACGCTTCCTTATCTATTTGCGCACCTGCCTGGAGCTCTTGTCGTTTCTACTTTATTCTTTGTTTTGTTTGTGTTTACAGCGCTTACATCTGCTGTCCCTTTTATTGAGGTGATTACGACAAATGTGATGGAACTCGTAGGCTGGACGCGCAAGAGAGCAGTTCTTTTTGTTGCAGCCGGGACATTTTTATTTGGAGTCCCTTGCGCGCTTTCTTATTCACGGGGTCTATTCCCAAGCTGGCAGCAGATTTATGGATTGCCTTTCATCGATACGATCAATGATCTTGTCTCTACCTGGCTCATTCCCATCGGGGGATTTTTAACCGCTGCGTATGTCGGATGGATATTAAAAAGAGATGTGAGTCGGGAAGCTTTTTCCGAAGGAAAAAAGGGGAAAGTGCTCCATTCAATCTGGCACTTTTTTATGCGGTGGTTGATTCCTGCGATTATCATTCTGATCATTCTGCAGAGGAGCGGCCTCATCGATTTCGATCAGCTTTTTAAAGGGACTGCTTAAGAAAGTCCCTGGTGTTCTCAAAACCGCTACAAAATCTGCAAAAGAGCGTCTTTCTTAAGCAGTCCCTTAGTGCAAAAAGTACCGGCAAATCAATTCCGCCTATTTTAGCGATACGAAATATTAACTAATAAAGTACCGCTAAATCCAGTTTTTTCGATTTGCCGGTAGTTTTTCTTGTCATAAAAAGTACCGATAAATCGTATTTTCTTATTTTACCGGTGAGTAAAAATCATAAAAATTATACCCTTAATATCATAAATCAAAAGCTAATAAGGGACTGCTCTCGAAAGTCGCTCTTTGCAGATTTTGAAGCGGTTTTTGAGAAAAATCGAAAGAGCTGGAAATCTACATATACCTAAGTATAGGAGATTTGCAAAAATTTTGATTTTGCCAAAAAAGGTGCAAAATGTGTGAGGATGGAGTTTCGAGAGCAGTCCCAATAAGGAAAATGGTGGATTTATGTTTTTAGGCAGAGAGAATGAGTTGAATCAACTAAATGATTTAAAGTCAGATGGATATGCAAGATTTGTAGCGATTAAAGGTCGTAGAAGGATCGGTAAAAGCCGCCTAATTGAAGAATTTTCTAAAGGATTTTCAAAGAAATACTTGTTTACTGGTCTTGTCCCCACAGCAGGTTCTACAAGCGATTCCCAAAGGGAAGAGTTTATTCAGCAAATGGTAAGGCAAGGGTTTTCTGATATCAAAGGAAATGATTGGAGTGACATCTTTTTTGAGCTGTCTAAAAGCACTAAGAAAGGGTCTGTTCTGATTGCCTTGGATGAAATTGCTTGGATGGGATCTAGAGATCCAAACTTTCTTGGGAAATTGAAAATCGCATGGGATCAGTTTTTTGAGAAAAACCCCAAGTTAATCATAGTGGTAGCGAGTTCTATATCGAGCTGGATCGATAAAAACATTTTAAATAGCACGGGGTTCTTTGGCCGAGTTGATTTAACCTTGACGTTAGATGAGCTCCCAATTAAGGACTGTGTAAAATTTTGGAAAGATCGAGAGAGTTCTGTTTCTGCCTATGAAAAGCTTAAAATGCTTGGTGTTACAGGAGGGGTACCTAAATACCTAGAAATGGTTAATCCGAAGATATCCGCAGAAGAGAATATTCGGAAGTTATGCTTTATAAAATCGGGACTACTATTTAACGAGTTTGAGCGCATTTTTCACGATCTTTTCTCTAGAAGAAGCAAAACATACAAGAAAATAGTTTTGGCCCTATCAAGCCGCCATTCATTAAGTCAGGAAGAAATTTCAAAAGAAGTTGGGATTAGGTCAGGGCAAACATTTTCAAACTATTTACGGGATTTAACTGAAGCAGGTTTTGTTTCTGCTGATTATGCGTGGGATATTAAGAGTGCAAAAGTCGGTAAGCTAAGAAAATATCGACTAGCAGACAATTACTTACGCTTCTATTTGAAATACATAGAGCCTAACAGTCAGAAAATCCAGAAAGGGGATTTCGAAAGCACAAGTCCCCGTAATCACGTTCAATGGGATGGGATTATGGGTCTCCAATTTGAGAATCTTGTGATTCGCAATCGCAAAGTGCTTCTAAAAGCTCTAAACATCTCTCCTGAGAATTGTACTTGTGATGGCCCATTCTTTCAAACAAAGACAGCTCTAAGATCGGGGTGCCAAATAGATTACTTAGTTCAAGAAAAAAACACACTTCATGTTTGTGAAATCAAGTTTTCTAAAAACCCCATTAGCACAAAAGTCATTGATGAAGTGCGAAGGAAGATTGATGCATTGGTAGTCCCAAAACATGTCTCTTATCGCCCAGTCTTGATCCATGTGGGTGGGGTTACAGATGAAGTGCTCTATAGGGACTATTTTGACAAAATCATTGATTGGACAAAACTTATATGAATCGGTGCGGTATCCAAACTCTTACTTTCTTAATCAGTTCATTAAACGCGTTTAAGCATTTCGATGGTGATTTGCTCGAGGTTTTTCGGGTCGTCACACTGAGGAAAGGGGATTCTTCTTTCAGTGACTTGCTTCCCATTTTTTTTCTGTGTGAATAGCGCAATTCTTTCAAATTTCAGTAGGGTAAAGCGCTGCTCGGCAGCATGGATGCGAATGCGGTTGAGGTGGTAAAGCCACTTTGCCTCTGTGGGGAGGGGGCCAAAGCGGTCGATGAGTTCATCGAATAGAGCATCGACTTCCTCTGTTTTTGAAGTCTCTCCAAGGCGGTGGTAGATTTCCATCCGAAGATGAGTTTCTCCAATGTAGAAGGGAGGAAGGTTTGCATTAAAGCGGTGTTCTAGCTTGGTGTCTTGGAAAGTGATGGGCACGCGCTTCTTGATTGATTCAATGGTGCGTTTAAGGAGTTTGCAGTAGTAGTGGAAGCCAATGGTCGCGACATTGCCCGACTGCTGAACTCCAAGGAGGTTGCCCGCCCCTCGAATTTCTAGATCGCGCATCGCGAGCTTCATCCCTCCACCAAACCCTGAAGTAGCGACAAGGGCTTGGAGTCTCTTTTGAGAGATTTCATCGAGCTCGCGGTTTTGAGGGACAAGGAGGTATGCATAGGCGGGGCGGTTCCAGCGCCCCACTCTTCCGCGGAGTTGGTAGAGGTCTGCCATGCCGTAAGCATTTGCCCGATCGATCAATATGGTGTTCGCGTTAGGGATATCGATTCCATTTTCGACGATGGTTGTCGCGATGAGGATATCGGTCTCTCCCTGTTTGAAGTCGTGAAAAATTGAGTCAATCGAATGCGCCGGCATCTGCCCATGAACAACGGCAATCTTTGCTGCGGGAACGAGCTCTTCGAGCTCTTTTGCCACATCGAAAATCGACTCGACGCGATTATGAATAAAGTAGGCTTGCCCATCTCTTGAAAGCTCGCGAACGAGAGCATTTTTAATGAGCTCTTTGTCTTTCTCTGCTAGAATGGTTTTAATGGGGAGGCGGTCATGTGGGGGCGTGTTGATCACCGACATGTCTTTGGCCCCAACGAGAGAGAAGTAGAGGGTTCGGGGAATGGGTGTTGCAGAAAGTGTGAGGCAGTCGACACCTATTTTTGCCTTTTTTAGGTGCTCTTTTGCCCGGACTCCAAAGCGCTGCTCTTCGTCAATGATAATTAGGCCGAGGTCTTTAAACTGGACATCTTGGCTGACAAGGCGGTGGGTACCAATCATGATATCGACGCTCCCTTCCGATAGCCCTTTGAGGGTCTCTTTTAGCTCTTTAGGCTTGACAAAACGGGAGGCGACGCCGATCCGAATCGGAAAGCTCTCCATCCTCTCTTTGAAAGATTCGTAGTGTTGCATGGCAAGGACTGTGGTCGGAACAAGAACCGCCACCTGCTTTTGTCCATCGACAACAGCTTTGAAGGCTGCGCGCATCGCCACTTCTGTTTTCCCATATCCGACATCTCCACAAACAAGCCGATCCATTGCTTTAGTCGAGCTCATGTCCTGTTTGATTGCGGCGATCGCAGCAAGCTGGTCATCGGTTTCAGAGAAGGGAAACTCCTCTTCAAAAAGTTGCATATCGTCTGAATCTTCATTAAACGTGAACCCACCCTTTGTCTCCCTTTCTGCTTGGAGCTTAAGAAGGTCTTTGGCATATCCGATGATCGTTTTTTCAGCGTGGGCTTTTGCAGTGAGCCACTTCTTTGTTCCCAGGGTGTGGAGAGGGGGCTTTTCTTCTCTAGCTCCAATGTAGCGACTGACTAAGTGAGACTGAGAGAGAGGAACGTAGAGTTTGCTATGATTGGCGTACTCTAGGATCAAGAACTCCTCTTCATTGCCGAGGTGGTTTTTTTGCGTTTCCATCCCCAAATACTTACCGACGCCGTTAAGTGTGTGGACGACGAGATCTCCAACGTCGAGTTGGTGAAAGTCAGATGCTGGGGTGTGGTGGGTGTTGCGCCACTTTGGCCTTGCCACGCGGTAACGGCTCGTGAGCTCAGGATAGGCGATGAGGGCATATTGGTGACCTGGAAGGACAAAGCCACTCGATAGGTAGCCCCGCTTGAAGGAGGCTTTCTTTGGCAGCGGTAAAAGCAGGGCGTCAAGTTTTTCTTTAAGCGCTTTCTCTTCTGCTTCTGACGAAGTCACAAACTCGAGCTCGAGCTCTGTGCCCTTTTGAAGAATGGCTTCTAATCTGTTGCTTGGGAGAACATCCTCCCAGAAAAAATGGGGAATGGAAGTGAATGGGTGATTGAGTCTTTGGGTTTGAATCTGCTCATTGCAGATCTCAAAAGTCACAGGCTGCAGAGGCGCTTTCCCGGAATAAAAATGCCTTCCCACTTTCTCTTCTGTTTCCACATCGGACAGATCTTCAAGAGAGTTTTTAGAGAAGTAGACGGCTTGAAGTTTTGCTGTTTCTTTGCGGAATGTTTCAAAAGGAGTAAAAAGGGACGAAGACGTTTCGGAAACACTTTTGAGGGTGACATAGTGATCTTCAATCTCTACAAGGTCATCGTAAAATAGAACTGTCTCTCCCTGCATGTAGTCCAAAAGAGATCCTGCGCTTTTCTCAAGGAGGATTTGCTCATCGGAAGGAGCGATAAAGAGTGACTCAGCCTTCTCAATAGATTTTTGACTGATGGGGTCATAGGTCCGGATGGCGTCGATTT
Source organism: Simkaniaceae bacterium (assembly GCA_030149435.1). Classification (GTDB taxonomy): domain Bacteria; phylum Chlamydiota; class Chlamydiia; order Chlamydiales; family Simkaniaceae; genus JASBRR01. Next base: position 22,430 of record JASBRR010000020.1, on the reverse strand, counting down.
CATCTCCAAAAAATTCTATTCGGTAGGGATCAAAGGCGGATACGGGGAAAATATCGAGAATGCCATGGCGCACAGCAAATTGCCCTTTGTCTGCAGCGACAGCTTCGCGCTGATATCCTAATTTTGAGAGAAGGGTGGGGAGCTCTTCAAAGGGGAGAGTTGTTCCTTTTTCCCAATGTAAAAAATTCTCTTTGAGTGTGCTGGGCGCACACACTTTTTGAAGGAGAGCTTGCAACGGTGCCAAAAGAATTTGCGGTCCCTTTGACTGGTTCAGAGTATGTAAAATTTCAAGTCGCTTCCCCACAATATCTAAGCTTGGGGCAATCTCCTCTCCAGGGAGAGTTTCCCAGGATGGGAAAGAAAAAGTACGGTCCTTTGCAAAGTAATTTAAATCTTGAAGGAGGCGCGTATCTCGCTCTTGACCTGTGATAATCACAACATTTTTTTTGGCGAGATCAGAAAACAGCAGCGCCAAAAGTGCTTTGGGTGTGTCCCATAAATTTTCAATCACAAAGGATTTTTCCTTTGTAATGATACATTCAAAATTTTGGAAAAAAGGACTTTCTTTGAGTTTTTGCCACATGGGGAAAAATCTTAGCACACTTCCCTGTTCTAACTAAGAGTAAAATTTTTTCTTGAGATGAAACTTGAAGAAGTAATAGGCTGTAGCTTCCATTTATCCAATTCGAGGCTCGATGTGGGTGAATATGTATGTGACGGCACGGAGTTTAGTTGCCCATTTTGCACGAGTAAACTCAAGCTTAAGGTTACCTCCTCTCCTGCAAAGTCCCAAGGAAAGCCCATTGCGAATATGAGCAACTGCTTCTTTCCGCCCCCCGGAGGGCAGTGCACTGTTGTCCCTTCTGCCCCCGTGCCTTGCACTCCCGCTGCACAGCCCGTTGATCCCGGCCAAAGCCCTCTAAAAGTCGGCGGTCCTCCCGCTCTCGGCGCTGGCTGCAAGTTTCAATGTGCCAAAGGTGGGCTCCTCACAGTTTCCTCCGCAGGGCAAAGTAAATTCAAGCACGATGTCGGAGGAGCAGGGGCAGCTGCTGCCGCTGTAGCAGGCACGATTGCAGACCTTGCCGGGAAAAAGAAAAAAGATGAAGAAGAGGAAAAAGAAAAGAAAGAAAATAAAGCTACTGCTGAAAAAATTGCTAATGGTCATGCTTATGAAAAGCACAAGCTAACGAGAGGTGAGTATCCTGGAGCTATGCGTACGAGAAAACAGTTTCAGGATCACATAGAAAAGACAATGAATAATCCTGCTACACCTACTAAAAAACTAGCTGGGAATAGAACAGCATATTGGGATAAAGAATATGGTTCTATTATTATAAAAAATCCAAAGTCCAAAGACTTAGGAACAATGTTTCAACCCAAGGCAGGAAAAGAGTATTTTGATAAATTGAGATAGAAATAGGATGCGTAGAAAATGAGAGAGCTTTCGAAAGAAGAATGGCATATGGTTTATTCAGCTTTGAATGAAGTATGCAATGGAAAAGAGGTTGAAGAATTTGAAATCCGCATGGGAAATTCTGAAGAAAAATTCAAAGTTCTATTGGACAAAATAGGCAATCTCTTGGACGAATTAAATGAATGATTTCACTTTTATGAAATCGCTTTGTTTGCTAATCTTCTCTATGTGCAGTTTAAGTTTCTTTTTCCTTATTCACTCGTTGAGTAAGGTTTTCCCTCCAGCTTAAACTGCACTTTTTTATCCCTTCAAAGATTTCTCAATATGACCAAAAGCTTCAGCCAAACCTTCTGGGTTTTTGCCTCCCGCTTGCGCCGTCTCTTTTTTTCCTCCTCCCGCTCCATTGATAGCTGTAAATGCCTCTCGTATGAGCGTGTTCGCATTCATCCCTTTAGCGACGAGGTCTGGAGAGACGCGGACGAGAAGTTGGCAGGAGTGCGCATCTTTTACTGCGATAGCGAGAACGCCTGATGACATTTGCTCCATAAGGGCATTGCTGAGAGTGGGAAGCTCTTTCTTTCCGACATCGACAGTGGCACCGAGAAAGGGAGTCAAACCCACTTGCTTGACCTGTTTGAGAAGTCTTTTTGCGAGATCTTGGAGGATTTGGCCTTGGAATTTTTCAAGCTCTTCTTTGAGAGTCTGGTTTTCTTTCAAAAGGGAAGAGAGGGCGGAATCGACTGTCGCAGGTTTTGCCTTCAGTCGTTCAGCAAGCTGGCCCAACCGATCTTCTACTTCATATCTTAGCGCTTCAGCTTGTGCGCCAATGACCGCTTCAATTCTCCTCACTCCTTTTGCAATGCTCCCCTCTTTTGCGATGCGCAGGTACCCGATGTCGCTCAGTTCATGGACATGAGTTCCTCCACACAGCTCTTTGGAGTAGCCACCTATATCGACAACACGCACGGTGCTCCCATACTTATCTCCAAAGAACTGTTTGATCTCTGGATGTTTTTGAACGTCGGTAAAGGGGACTTCGAACGCATTGACCTCAGCATTCTCCCAGATCTTTGCATTCACTTTGGCTTCAATTTCTCGGATCTGCTCATGGGTCAGCCCTTTGTGGTGGTTGAAGTCAAAGCGTGCGCGGTTTTCTTCCACAAGGGAGCCTGCTTGCCTAATATGGGAGCCCAAGACTTTTTCTAGGGCATAGTGGATGAGGTGCGTTGCTGTATGGTGTTTCGCGATGTTCTTTCGCCTTTTTGCATCGATCTCTGCAACGACTGGCTCGCCAACAATAAGAGCACCCTTTTCAAGTGTCCCAATATGCGCAATCACCCCAGGATAAGGGGACTGACAACTCGTGACCTTAAAGTGGGCGCTTTTATGGGAGAGTGTTCCTGTATCGCCGACCTGTCCTCCTTTCTCAGCGTAGAATGGAGTTTCGTCGAGGATGATGATCCCTTCTTCTCCAGCACTGATTTGATCAACAGAGGTGCCATCGACGAAAATCCCTTTAATTGTTCCTTCACTTTCACCGTCTGTATAGCCGACAAACTTCGAAGTGCCATGGTGCTCCACAAAGGATTCGTAGATGGAGTTTTCAACTTTTTGATGGTGGGATTTTTTTGCCGCACGCGAGCGTTCCCTCGCTTCCTCTTCGAGCAGTTGATAGGTCTCAAGGTTGACTGTGAGGTCTGAGTCTTTCGCGATGAGCAAGATTTCTTCAATGGGAAAACCGTAGGTATCTTTGAGTTGGAATGCCTCTTTCCCGGTAATTTCTCGGTTCGGAGTTTTTTCTGCTGACTCAATGATTGTATTGAGAATGCTGCCTCCACGCTTAAGTGTTCTCAGGAAGCTTTCCTCTTCGATGGTCAAGATCTCTTCGATCCGTGTTTTTGCTGTTTTGAGCTCAAGGTAATCGCTACCCATTGTCTCTAAGAGGCGCTCGAACACTTGCCTTAGGAAAGGGGTGTTCATCCCGAGTCTTCGGCTATAGCGGACAGCGCGTCTCAAGATTTTTCTCAGAACATACCCTCGGTCGACATTGCTTGGCTCTGCGCCATCGGCAATGGCAAAGGAAAGAGCGCGGATGTGGTCTGCAATGACATGAAAAGCAGGAGAAAGGTGGGGATCATTAGGGTTGTACTTCACTCCTGTAACCTCTTCAATTTTATCGATAAGGGATCGCAAGATATCAGTTTGAAAGACAGTGGGGACATTTTGAATCAGTGCCATCGCCCGCTCGAGACCGACACCCGTATCAATGGATTGTTTAGGAAGTGGGGAGACATGACCCGACTTATCGCGGTTATCTTGCATGAAGACGAGGCTCCAAAATTCTAAAAAGCGCTCTCCTGACTGGTCAGTGAGAGGGCTGTCGGCATTGCTGAACTTCGCCCCACGATCATAAAGAAGGTCGGAACAGGGACCACAGGGACCTGTTTCTCCCATCGACCAGAAGTTATCTGCCTCACCCATGCGCACAATTTTTTTCTCAGGAACAATTGTTTTCCAGATTTCGAATGCCTCTTCATCTGTTTTGTAGATCGAGATCCAGAGTTTTTCGGGGTCGAACTGGAAAATTTCTGTTGAGACTTCCCAAGCGTAGCGAATCGCCTCTTTTTTGAAGTAGTCACCGAAAGAGAAGTTTCCGATCATTTCGAAAAAGGTCATGTGGCGCGTCGTATGACCCACATTATCGAGGTCGTTGTGCTTTCCACCCACACGGATACACTTTTGCGATGAAGTGGCGCGGGTATAGTCGCGAGAACTTTTGCCTAGAAAGACATCTTTGAACTGGTTCATTCCCGCATTGTTGAATAATAGAGTGGGGTCATCGTGCGGAACGGTAGGGGATGAGGGCACAATCGTATGACCATTTTGATTGAAGTAGTCTAAGAATTTCTTTCTAATTTCTGCTGTTAACATCACTGATCTCGTAAAATTTATTCTTGATATCTTATCAATAGAGGCTTAAAAATAAGAAAAAATGCCGTGAAAAGCAAGGAAGTTTTCCTATGGATCCTGAACAGAAAAAAATTTTGGAAAAAACCGCGAACGCAATTCGTCAGCTTTCATTCGAAGCTGTTCAGAAAGCAAACTCTGGACATCCAGGGCTTCCTATGGGATGCGCAGAACTTGGAGCTTATCTATACGGGGAGATGCTCAGGCATAATCCAAAAAATCCCCACTGGATGAATCGAGATCGGATGGTGCTTTCTGCAGGGCATGGATCCATGTGGCTCTACTCTAGTCTTCATTTAGCCGGTTTTGATCTCTCGCTAGATGAGATTAAGAGGTTTCGTCAACTCCACTCAAAGACGCCCGGTCACCCTGAGTTTGGAGAAACTCCAGGGGTAGAAGCGACAACGGGTCCGTTAGGACAAGGGGTCGCAAATGCCATTGGACAGGCACTCGGCTTAAAGATTTTAGCGACAAAGTTTAATAATAAAGGGCACGAAATATTTGATGCAAAAGTCTTTTGCTTAGCAGGAGATGGGTGTTTGATGGAAGGGGTATCAAACGAAGCGAGCTCACTCGCTGGCCACCTTTGTCTAGATAACCTAGTTTTGATTCACGATGCGAACCACATTACACTCGATGGCCCTCTTGATCAGTCCTCATCTGAAGATGTCGCAGCGCGCTATCGCGCATATGGCTTTGAAACTTTAGAGATGGATGGCAATGATCTGGATTCGATTCACGAAGTTTTAGGAAAAATTCGCGGAAATCAGACGCGCCCTATCTATATTGACTGTAAGACCATTATTGGGAAAGGATCGCCACACAAGGCGGGGAGTTCTAAAGCCCATGGTTCCCCATTAGGCCCAGAGGAAGTTAAAGAGACAAAAGAAGCACTGGGTCTACCCGATGAAGAATTTTATATTCCTCAGCAGGTCATCACCTACTTTGAGCAAAAGCTTGAAAAACAAGAAGAGCTCGAAGCAGAGTGGGATTCAAAGTTTAAAGTGTGGAGCTCTCACCACCCACAGGATGCTGAAGAACTGAAAATAATGGAGAAAAAGCAGATCCCTAGTGACTTAGAGGGAGCGCTAAACCACATTGAATTCCCCGCTTCAATTTCAGGGAGGAAAGCTTCTCAAGAAGTCTTGCAGGTTTTAGGGAAAAAACTTCCCTTTCTCTATGGAGGGTCAGCCGATCTCTCGGGTTCAGATTGCACGATGATGAAAGATTACCCCTTGATTGCTCCGAAAGACTTTAAAGGGCGCAACATCAAATATGGAATTCGTGAGTTTGGGATGGCAGGAGCTGCAGCTGGACTCTGGCAGACAGGAATGCTTCTCCCCTATGTGGGAACATTCTTTACTTTTTCAGACTACATGCGCAATGCTATTCGCTTAGCGGCACTTTCCAAGTACCATGTGATCTATCAGTTTACACATGACTCGGTCTTTTTGGGTGAAGATGGCCCGACGCACCAATCCGTTGAGCATATGGCAGCACTTCGCGCGATGCCTAACCTTAAAGTTTTCCGCCCTGCAGACTCTCACGAGGTCAAAGGGGCATGGATCGCAATGCTTGAGTATCACGGCCCATCAGCTATCGTTCTTTCACGCCAAAATCTGCCAACTCTTGAAGAGACAAATGTGCCCTATAGTCAAGGGGTTGCTCGCGGTGGATATATTATCCACAAGGAGAAGGGGAAAGTAGACTTTACCTTATTCGCAACGGGCTCTGAGGTAAGCTTAGCACTCGACGTTGCAGGAGGACTTGAGAAAAGAGGGAAAAATGTACGCGTTGTTTCCCTTCCTTGTTGGGAACTCTTTGAAGAGCAAGATGAAAGCTATCAGGAAAGTGTCATAGGTGGTGACTTAGGAAAACGGGTGTCGATTGAAGCTGGAGTTAGCTTAGGATGGCATCGTTTTATTCACCATGATGGAATTGCTATCGCAATCGATCACTTCGGCATTTCAGCACCAATGGGAGATATCGCAAATGAGTTCGGATTTACTGTCGACGCAGTCCTTGAAAAACTCCTCTCACATAACTAACCCCTTATTTCTGGAGGCGCTCCGCGGGCAAAACCGAGGTAAGCGCCCTCCGATCTGGATTATGCGGCAGGCGGGACGTTCACTTCCTTCCTACCGCAAACTTAGGGAAAAGTATCCCTTAGACGAGCTTTTTCGCACGCCTGAGCTCATTTATCAAATTACAAAACTACCTCTTGATGACCTCGGTGTCGATGCGGCAATTCTCTTTGCAGATATTTTGCATGTTGCAAGCCTCATGGGATCCAATGTTCACTTCAAGCCGCAAGGGGGAATTGAAATTGCTCCCTTAGTGCAGAACTCTGAAGACTTAAAAAAAGTGTGTCCAAGGAATGTATTAGAGACGCTAGGATTTGTACAAGAGGGGATTCAAATGCTCAAAAAGGAGCTGACAGTTCCTTTGATTGGATTTGCTGGAGGTCCCTTTACTGTTGCGACTTATCTCGCTAACAAAAAAGTGAAAGAGTGGCTCTTTAGCGAGCCAGAGAGTTTTCATCAATTTCTGGATATGCTCACCGATTCAACAATCGAGTATTTACAGATGCAAATTGAAGCGGGAGTCAATGCGATTCAAATCTTTGAATCTTGGGCCAACTTACTTTCGCGCCCCCAGTTTCAGGAATTTGTAATTCCCTATCTCAAGAAGATTCAAGCAGCACTCCCGGAGGGTTTTCCTCTCATGGTTTTCTGTCGTGGATCTACGATGTTTATTGACCATCTTGTGGCTATTAACCCGACAGGAATCAGCGTCGACTGGAGTCGCCCTTTGTGGGAAATCAGACAACAAGTTCCCCCATCGATTGCTCTCCAAGGCAACCTCGATCCAGAACTTCTCTATGCACCCAAAGAGGTCATCCAAAGAGAGACGAAAAAGCTCCTTCGATCGATGCAAGGAGATCCTGCCTTTATTGTGAACTTAGGTCATGGAGTCCTTCCCGACACCCCTGTAGACCATGTGAAGTATTTTGTAGAAACTGTTACCACATGGCAACAGGGGGCATAGAGCACAAGATTGCTTCGGGGTTTCCTCCTGAAAGAAACCCAAACTTAGTGCCTCGATCGTATAGGAGGTTAAACTCCACATAGTGCGCCCGCAGTTTGTATTGCTTCAAGCGATCTTCTTCTGTAAAAGGCTCTTCTGTGCGCTTGTTGTATATGGGAAGGATGCTTTCTAGGAACGTTGAACCAACCGACTTCCACATGTCGAGGTCTTTGTCAAAATCCCCGCTGTTATACTTGTCAAAGAAAATCCCTCCGATTCCGCGCTCCTTTTTCCAGTGCTTGATGTAGAAGTATTCCTTTGCATTTTGAAAAAAGGTGGGATAAAGCTCTGCGCCGTGAGGTGTAAGCGCTTTTTCTGCCACACCTAAAAAGTGGCGGCTATCCTCTTCATTTGGGAAGCCCATGGGTGTAAGATCATAACCCCCACCAAACCAGAAGGTGGACTTCGAGCGAATAAAGCGGATATTCATGTGGACTGTTGGGGCTTTGGGATTGCGCATGTGTGTAATCAAACTCACACCCGTTGCAAAGAAGGGGCCACTCTCTTTTTCCATGGGGAGAGATGTTCCCTGAATGCCCGACCAGTTTACAGCAGCTTTTTCAAAAACATCGCCGCGTAAAATTCCAATTTCTCCTCCCCCTTTTCCAGAGCGGTAGTTCCAAGGCTTCCTTTCGAACCGTTTTGTCGGTTCAAAAGCTTCAAACTGCATGATGATTTCTTCTCTAAGCTTTTTGAGAAAGCTAACGATTTCGTCTTCCATACTGTTTTTTTGCCAGAATCGAAGATTCTAAAGCAATCACTTTCTACTGCTTTGATTTTCTCTTTGAAAAAGTTAAGTAGAGAAAAAATAGTGAAAGAAAAAGAGGCAAGGGAAAAAATTGTGATAATCTTGTCACCATGCCATCTAAAAACCCCTTCAACATCCAAATCCCCATGGCTCCAAAGAATAATGCTGATAATGGCGGTACCAGCTTTTGTAGTCTGGGAGAGTTGGACCCAAAGTCAATAATTTTCAGGCAGAGAGGTAAGATAAGCTTAATGCTCAAATAGCACACAGCTCCTATGAGTAAAATGGCGAAAAGAAGCTGAACGATTGGTGGCATTATGGAAGCCTATAGGGTTACTTTTTCTGAAAACTTTCTTCTAACTTTTCAGTGTTTACTAGATAGTTTTTCTCTTGATGCGTCTTCTCAAATACTAGACCTATTGTTTTATCCCAGTCGCAATATTTTAGGATTTTTTGTGAGGTTTCTGACATGTAGGTTAGAAGATCATTATACATATTGCCAACTACTTCGGTGACCTTTTCTGTAATACCATACATATAATCGAGGTACTGTAGGCCTATGCTCACACCAATACCTACGACGAGTACCACCCCTAAACTCACCGCAACAGGTATAGCAGCGGATGCTAGCCCTACGCTCACTGCTGCAGCGACTGTACTAGTAATAACGATTTTTGGTATCGCAGTTAAAACTTCTGCAAAAAATGATGTTTTCAGTTCTCCATGCTCAATAAGCATTTGTGTTGCTTCTACAACTTTTGCGATGCCGTAGAAAAAAATAGAAGTTTTGAATCCTTTGGCAAATGAAGAACGTATATTCACTTTTGTAAAACCAAATTTTGTCACTTTAGGGTGAGTTGAGAGATACCGAGTCCCAGTCAATGTTGTGCGATTTGCTGGAGTTCCTTTTAAAATCACATAGGTTTTGTTCCCATCGGTTTTAAAGTAAATTTTACCTGTCAATCCGAGCTCTTTGACCACAGTAGCGAGGGTAATGGCTTTTGTTACTCTTGGAATATTTCTAACTAATCCTTTGGGTGAAACCTGAGTTCTTATTGCCTTTAATAAGTAGGATTTGTCATTACCTTTTAGATCCAAACTATTATACGAAGAGAGTTCTTCTTCAGTTAATGGGGCAATCGTCGGATAATCTGGATTGTGTGAAAAATGACTTTTAGTTTCCACAATAGGTTTCATGCTCAATGGGACAAAACACTGATTCATCATACTTGGTGTTGAGATCCCTTTGTAATTATACTCTTTGATTAGGTCTTCTAAGAGAAACACCGACAAAGCTTCGTTATCATTTTCTTGAAGTTGGATTTGTTGTGTTGAACTGGTCATGATTCTGCTAGCCTCCTTTTATAGAGCGAAAAGCAAATATGAATATTTCCCCAGCCTAATGCACTTACATCACTAAAAATGTGAAACAGAAGTTGGGGCTTTAGTATGATGTTTTTTTAGCTCTTCCAAGAGCGTTTCAATATCTGAGTCTTGGAGATGAGCGTTCACAACTAGATGGAGGCGCGCTTCCTTACTTTCAACTGCTGTAGGGAACTGTGTTGTTAAGACTTTTTTTTGTGCCAGCCGCTGAATCACACTTTCACACTCAGGTTTACTCGAAAAGATCAGGGGAATTACATGCGCTTCCGGTTCTCCAATTACCCATCCTTCACTCTTTAGCTCTTTTTGAAGGCAGGCACTTAGAGTCATGATCTTCCTTCTTTCGAGCTGCATATCGGGAATGAGATCGAGTGCTGCACTTACGGCGCCAAGAGTTGGAGGCGATAGAAGTGTTGCCTCTTTAATCGAGGGGTGACATGCCACAAGATAGTCGCGCATTACCTGCTTTAAGCCAATGTAAGCACCAAAAGATCCAGAAGGGGATCCAAATGCGCCAATTACAAAATCTATCCCACTGCGATGTGCGGATAGCCCCATCCCATTCTTGCCTAAAACTTCTACCCCAAAAGAGTCGTCGACATAAAGCAAAGCGTCTTGTTCTTTTGCAATTTCGGATAGTTCTTTGAGATGACTCACTTCTCCATCAAAGGGGGATAGTGATTCTGCAATAATGATTCTGCTAGGTGCATCGCTTTGTTCGATCAGCTCTTTTTTGAGCCCATCTAAATGTTCTTTATCGTAAAATGTAAGAGATGCGCCACTATTTTTCGCTGCGCCCATCAATTCTTTTTGACATTGGGAGTCAGTGAAGAATGTAGCTCCTTCTTTTGCTAAGGCATGGAGGGTCATTCGATGCAAGTTGGCTATAGAAGGGAAAAGTAGTGCTGTTTCCTTTCCAATACGGGTCGCGAGTTTTTCTTCAACAGCATGGTGACATTCGAGAGGTTCTGAAGTGAGCCGGTTTGGTGTGCGCCCCACGCCCCACTCGAGGGCATACTTCATGATGTTCTTTTTGATGTAAGGATGTGTTGAAAGCCCTAGGAAATCAAGGGAGCCAAAGTGCGTTGCAGAGAAAAAAACGTTGTCGTCGAAAAGTGTCTTAGGTCCATGCTGCGCCTCGCATCTCTGCTTTTCTAGCGCCTCTTTATATACTGAATATTTCTGTTCCATCTATCTAAAGCAATGATAAATGAAAAAAATTAGTATAGACTCCAATATAAAAGCAAATAATTTTTATTTTGATGCTGTTTTTAGAGTTGCTGGGTTTGCTCCATAGTTATTTCCTTTCTTAGATCCAGGCAGCCCCCTTTGGGTTAATCTTGAGTGTGACATTTTAACTTTGCTACCACAAGTTTATAAAGGGACTGTTGGGAAATTCCATCCTCACACATTTTGCATCTTTTTTGGCAAAATCAAAATTTTTGTAAATCTCCTATAATCAGGTATATGTAGATTTTCAACTCTTTCAATTTTTCTCAAAAAACGCCGCAAAATCTGTAAAGAGCGACTTTCCCAACAGTCCCATAAACGACCTAGACACTTCATCTCACTTTTCCTAGAATTTATCGTGTGAATTTAGATATATTATTGTTGTCTGAAAATTTGAAAAAAAGAACTGATGATGATTCCTGCAACTAATACCTCAATGTTAGGTCCGAACACTGGTTACAAAGATAGTGCTATTTTGCCATCTCTTTTTTGTCATTCGCTTGTTCCAACTCTACTTGTTGCTGCCAGCGCTATTACTAATGCGTGTACAACAAGCCTGTCTAATTTGTGTAATAGGATGAGTCCCCCTTCGAATTTCTGGAGAAAACATAGTGTTTCTCAAGAAATAGAAACGAGTGACTCCAATCAACTCAATCAGGAACTAGAAATTAGCGTAATGTTGGAGAAAGTGGAGGGCGTTTGGAGCGAAGTAATGAATACGCATATATGTGTATGCAAAAATGTACCCTGCCCAAATGTGCACCGATTAAACTTGAAGAGTCATATTGAACCGAAACCAAGTTTGTTGACTTGTGTCAATGCTATTGAGAATTTATGGTTTGCTATTTTCCATTCACCGGTCTTTCTAGGTGCTCGCGGAGATGATTGGGAAAACTCCAGTTTGTTTGCCATAAGAGTCAAAAAAAGCAATGATATTCTTATAAAAAAACTTTATGTTGGAATGAAATTATTAGAAATTAGCAAAAAGAGAGGCGAGTTTCGCAAATATCTTGCAGTGTCAGAAATAGCGCGCTTTTTCATAGTAAACCATATAATGAAGCATGGTTACAATATCCGTGCCGAGACCAAATTCGGTGAGCATGCCGCCTTAAGCCATCCGGTGCGTCCTGCCCCCGACACTTTTAGAGGTTGTAAGGAAGTTTTTGGCCAGAGTATGAAAAATCTTATCCTGACTGGTGTTCCAGAATTATTTCTAGGTTTGAGGATGATAAATGATGAACTCGAACAAGTATTAATCAATAGTGCATCAATTAGGACTGATACCAATGATGTCATTAGATGGATGATTCAGCTGATAAAAGAGACTCAGCCCAACACAGTGCAAGCAAAGCTGTGCACAGCAAATTGCAAAGAGGACCTATTTTTTTAGCGTTAAATATTTTTCAGCTAAGAGCGAAAAACAAGAGGGTGGGTGCTGTTTTCTAGGCGATCGCCAATGCTGTAATTTAGCTCTCTTAGGTAGCTTTTGTGGGGATCGTTTTTTGCATGGCGATAAAGCGCATTCGATTCGGTATAGACGATCAGAAGTTGATCTGTAGGAATTGTCTCTAACGATAGGGGAATGTGAGGGGCGAAGAAAATGCCACTTCCAACCTTGTTTGGGATGGGAACAAGGGAGGTGAGATCTTCTTCAACGAGAAGATTCGAATGATTGTGCCCTTCTGGTAAAGGTTCCAGCTGCAGCATAAGACCGCAGACGACACCTTGTAGCGAGCTGTATTGCTCAAGAGAGTGGGGATCGGTGAGAAAAGAGGCGCCGTGTGGTGCAAAAAAGAACTGGTCATATCCAATGCGGAGCTGTCTTAGCTTTGAAAGCTGCGAAGCGATTTCTGCTAAATGAGAGCTGAGCACGACTTTTTTAATGGTTGCACTATCTCTCCACGTATCATGCCCCGACATGTAACGCGCTTGATTATCCGTCTCTTTACTTCCAAGGCGATTTTCAACCACCCCTTTGCAAGCGGCTCTTAGTGAGACTGCGACACTTTCTGAAATGAGCGCTTCAAATTCGATGTAGTGGTGTCGATAAAAAAATTCAAGGTGCTCTGTTGAAACGCCGAAATGCATGGAAGACCTATTAGGGCCTGTTTGAAAAAGCCCGGTTGATGTTTTGCTCTGTTTTCGCTAATGTCTTTGAATTATGCATACATTGGATCATTTGCACAAAGGGATTCCCCTTATTGAAAAAAAAATTGGGTATGAGTTCAAAGAAAAAGCTCTTTTAGAGCTCGCCTTTGTCCACCGCTCATTCGCCAATGAGAATCGGGAGTACACTCTTGGGCACAATGAACGGCTTGAGTTCTTAGGGGATTCCATCCTAGGTCTTGTCGTCAGTGACTTTTTATACACTCACCTGCCCGAAGCTACTGAAGGAAAGCTTTCCTACCTCCGCTCCCGCCTAGTGGAAGCCCCAACCTGCGCCCTCTACTTAAATGAGCTCGACCTCGCTCACTTCTTGATTATGGGCAAGGGAGAAGCCATGAATGTAGGGAAGGGAAGAGAAACCATTTTAGCCGATCTCTTTGAAGCGCTGATGGGGGCCATTTACCTAGACGGAGGACTCGAGGTGGCAAGAGAGTTTTTCTTTCGCTCATTCGAAAAAAATGTGCAAAACATCCTCGTTGAGCCCCATAGAAACTGGAAAGCAGAGCTCCAAGACTACTGCCAAAAGAAATATCAAAGAACGCCCATCTACTTTCTCGAGAAAGAGGAGGGACCCGACCATCTCAAAACTTTTTTCTCTGTTGTCAAAATTGATGAAAAGGAACTTGGCCAGGGCACGGGAACATCAAAAAAAGAATCAGAACAGAAAGCGGCTATGAAGGCAATTAAAGAGCTAGGGTTATAAATATGGCAGGACCAAAAGTCGTATGGGTATGTGAAAGTTGTGGCAACAAGCAGGCGAAGTGGTCGGGGAGTTGCACTGTGTGTCAAAACTGGAATACGTTTTCAGAGGAAAAGGTTATCGAGGCCCCAAAGTCTGCCCGTTTTGAGGCAACTGGGGGGAGAGTCTCTGAGGCAATTCTGATTCAAGATGTCAATACAGCGCACTTTTCTCGCTATCCCACGAACTATCAAGAGCTCGATAGACTCGCTGGAGGGGGAATCGTTAAAGGGTCTCTCAATCTTCTCGGCGGTGAACCTGGCATTGGAAAGTCAACGCTCCTTCTACAACTTGTGAAGCAGTGGGCAGACCAAGGGCTAAAAGTTCTCTATGTTTGTGGGGAAGAATCGGTTCAGCAAACATCCCTTCGAGCAAAGCGGCTGGGGATTGCGAGTGAAAGGATCTACCTTTTAAGCGAGACCCTTTTTTCTGCTATCCGCTCTCAAGTGGATAAATTAAAGCCCGATATCGTTGTGATCGACTCGGTGCAGATCGTCTATAAAGGGGAGATTCAATCGGCTCCCGGCTCTGTAACACAGGTCAGAGAAATTGCAATGGAAAGCATGCACCTTGCTAAAGGAGAAGAGATCACCATGTTTCTCGTTGGCCATGTTACAAAAAGTGGAGATCTCGCAGGCCCACGCGTTCTCGAACACATTGTCGATACCGTCTTTGAATTCGAAGGAGACCGTCAACATGGCTACCGTCTACTGAGATCGGTCAAGAATCGCTTTGGCCCAACCGATGATGTCGCTCTATTCCAGATGGAAGAGACGGGGCTCAAAGAAATTCTCAATCCCTCACTCACTTTTTTGGAAGAGCGCATGAAAGATTCAAATGGATCTGTCATTATTCCCACCATTGAAGGGTCTCGCCCCCTCTTAGTTGAAGTGCAAGCGCTCGTTGCGCCCTCATCTTTTGCTACTTCATCACGCCGCTCCACTGGACTGGATGCAAAGCGTTTGACACTCCTTCTCGCAGTGCTCGAAAAAAGAATGGCTTACCAACTCCATTCTCTCGATGTCTTTGTATCAGTTGCTGGAGGAATGAAGATTACAGAGCCTGCCATCGACTTAGGAATTATCCTTTCGATTGCTTCCTCTTACTGTAATCGCCCAATCCCTTCAGACACTGTTGTCCTAGGCGAAGTCGGCCTCGGTGGAGAGGTCCGCAGCGTGCCCCGTATTGAGAGCCGATTAAAAGAGGCAATCAACATGGGATTTAAACGTTGCATTGTCTCCAAGAAAAACTTAAAAGGGATATCAGAAAAGTTAAGGAATAAAATTCAGCTCACCGGCATTTCCCGTGTTGAAGAAGCTGTACAACTTTTATTGGGGTAGCCATTGCATATTCCGGTTGGTGCGCGTCGTTCACCACTTTCTCTCGCACAAACAGAGGAAGTGTTACAAGAGATCAGGCCATTTCATCCCAAAGTGACCTTTGACCTTCATGCTCTGGAAACAACTGGAGACCGGGACCAAAAAACCCTGCTACGCTTGCTTGACAAAACCAACTTTTTCACCAAGGAAATTGATGACCTTCTCCTTAGCAAAAAAGTAAGGGTTGCCATCCACTCTGCCAAAGACCTTCCCGACCCCTTGCCTTCTGGCCTCAAGCTGATTGCATTGACAAAAGGAGTGAATTCAGGGGATTCCCTCGTCATGCCGAAAGGGAAAGAACTGAGCACTCTTCCAAAAAGAGGAGTCATTGGTTCCTCCTCAATACGGCGAGACCGTACCATTCAAACGCTCCGACCTGACCTCCGGTGTATTGAAGTGCGGGGGACGATTGAAAAGCGCTTAGAACAACTCGATGCCGGTGTTGTCGATGGATTAGTTGTTGCAGAAGCGGCTCTATTGCGTTTGGGTTTAACGCACCTCAACCGGATTGAGCTGCCAGGAGAAACAGCGCCCCTTCAAGGAAAACTTGTAATCTTGGCGCGTGAAGAGGACCAAGAGATGGAAGAGCTTTTTGCGTCCATTGACTCGCGCCCCAAGAAAAAGACCCTCTATACTGGACTCGACCCCGAGCGTTTTGGAAGACCTGTCCTCCATTGCCCCCTCATAGAAATTGCTCCATTCAATCTAGATTCCCCAAAGATCCAGGTGCTCATGGAAGATATCTCCGATTACACACATTTCATTTTTAGCAGCCAAAATGGGGTGGAGATTTTTTTTGACGCCCTAAAATATCATGGGTATGACAAGAAAATTTTAGAAAACAAACAGATCATCGCTGTCGGACGGGCAACCGCTGAGCGCCTGAAGCATTTTGGGGTGTCAAGTCCTCTCATCCCAGCGGAAGCCACTCAAGAGGGAATCATTCAGTCCTTGATCAAGCAGAGCCTCACAGGCGCTTACCTCTGCTTGCCTCAGTCAGCCTTAGCGCGCCCAAACCTTGCTCAGTTTCTATCTGGAGCTTGTATTAGGCATCAACTTCTCCCTCTTTATACAATACGCCAAAAACTGCCCAAACCTCTGCCAGATTTAGATGAGGTTGACGAGATCGTTTTTACAAGTCCCTCAACCGTGCAATCTTTTTTTGAAATCTTTAGAAAGGTTTCTTCAAGGATGAAACTCAAAGCGATTGGACCGGTGACACAGAAGGCTTTAGCTTCAATGCGTCAAGGATAAATTTGAATCGGTAGCACTTGGCTTGTGTTCTTATTCCACCTTTGCTAAACTTTCCATTAAAGGGCCGGTTGGGAAAGTCGCTTTCTACAGATTTTGCAGCGGTTTTTGAGAAAAATTGAAAGAGTTGAAAATCTACATATGCCTAAGTATAGGAGATTTTTAAAAATTTTGATTTTGCCAAAAAAAGCGCAAAAGATGGGGGAATGGACTTTTCCAAAAGGCCCTTAAAAAAACGGAGCGCTATTCTATGGGATTTCTAAGACTTTTTACGAAGCAGGCACCAAAAATTAAGGTGGCATCAACGAAGAAAGATGGCTTTAGTGGTTGGGTCAAGTGTACGAAGTGTGAGGAAATGGTTCATGCCAATGAGCTGCAGGAAAACCATAGCTGCTGTCCTAAATGTAATCACCACTACCGCCTTTCTGCAATCCAGAGAATCGATCTCCTTGCTGATAAAGATTCTTTTGTAGAGTTGCACACAAACATTCTCCCCACTGATCCCTTAAAGTTTGTTGATTCTGAGTCCTACTCGACACGGATTGAGCGCGCACAAGAAAAGACAGGGCGCACAGAAGGGATGATTATCGGGACTTGTAGACTCTCTGGCCACGATGCGTGTCTTGGAGTCCTCGACTTTAGCTTTATGGGAGGATCCATGGGCTCTGTTGTTGGAGAGAAAATTACGCTTCTCATTGAACATGGGATCAAGCACCACATGCCAGTTATCCTAGTCTCTTCATCAGGTGGCGCTCGCATGCAAGAGTCGGTGTTCTCCCTCATGCAAATGGCAAAGACATCTGCAGCACTTGCAAAACTTCACAACAATAAACTTCCTTACATCTCCGTTCTGACGAATCCAACAACGGGTGGGGTCACAGCATCCTTTGCGTCTCTTGGAGATATTATTCTAGCAGAACCCGATGCATTGATTGGTTTTGCCGGTCCTCGCGTTGTGGAGCAAACAATCAAAGAAAAGCTTCCTGACTCCGCACAGAAGTCTGAGTTTCTTCTGGAGAAAGGGATGATTGACTGCATTGTAAATCGGAGTGAGTTAAAAGAGAAATTGGCCTTTTTTATCGACTTCCTATCCTCTAACTGCAAAACACCTTCTCCTGATAAGGAAGAGGCAAAAGCTCAAGCAATCGATGAGATGATTGCCCACTCAAAAAAGGCTAGAGAAAAGAATATGGTCGAGGTTTCATCCAAGTAATGAAAGATCAAGAAGTTCCCACAATCATTGAAGAGGGAGGCAAACTCCCCGTCTACGCTTCTGAGGAAGCTGCTGGTGCGGATGTTTGTGCCGCAATTGATAAGGATTGGATTCTTGAACCTGGTCAGTCTCTACTCATTCCAACAGGGCTGCGCTTTGCCATTCCTAAAGGATTTGAGATTCAAGTGCGTCCTAGAAGTGGTCTTGCGCTTAAGTACGGTATTTCTGTACTGAATAGCCCTGGTACCATCGACTCTGATTATCGAGGAAAGCTCGGTGTCATTCTCATCAACCATGGGAAAGAGGCATTCATGATCACACCAGGGATGCGCATTGCACAGATTGTCTTAGCACCTGTTGTTCACGCACAGTTCATTTCTCAAGATGAGCTCGTGGCTACTATAAGAGGGGAGGGTGGATTTGGTCATACTGGAACGCATTAATGAGTTTTTAAAAAAGGGGCAAGCGATCACTCTGCCTGACCTGATTCAAAGTGGTGTAACTCGCTTTATTGAAACAACAGATAGAGATGAAGCGCTAAGTCAGCTTGTTGATGCCCTTGACGAAGAGGGAAAGCTCCATGACCGCAATTCCTTTTATCAAGCGATCATTAGCCGTGAGAAAATCGTTTCAACTGGTGTGGGCATGGGAGTTGCCATTCCCCACGCAAAACTCAAAGAGTATCACGACTTTTTCATCGCCGTGGGTGTTTGTAAAACAGAGCCTGGAATCGAGTGGGATGCGCTCGATGGCGCCCCTGTCAAACTCATTTTCATGATCGGTGGCCCGGCAGACCAGCAGACAGCTTACTTACAGATTCTTTCCGTCCTCACTGCAGCAATCAAGGACTCCACTATCCAAAGTCACCTATTCACCGCAGAATCACCACAGGAAATCGCCAAGCTTTTCTAAAAGGCTGCTAGCCATTATGGAAGCAGTTTAGGGGAGATTTTAGTCGCACAGGATATTTCTCTAGTTAACTGTTGAGCATTCATAATCATCCCTTTATTTGACAAGAAGTCGATTGATGTTTACTTTGAAATCATTATGGGACTGCTCTCGAAAGTCGCTTTCTACAGATTTTGTAGCAGTTTTAGAGAAAAATCTAAAGATTTGCAATTTCGCATATACCTAAGTATAGGGAATTTGAAATTTTTTTGATTTTGCCTAAAAATGAGCAAAAGATGTGGGAATGGAATTTCTTAAGCAGTCCCATTATGACTAGAAAAATATAGGCTTGCTTAAAGAGGTCAATTTATGGATTTAAAGATCAAAGATGTGGCAGAACTCCTAAGTGTTTCTGAAACAACGGTGCGAAGATGGCTTTCTGAAGGGAAAATTCCCGCCTATCGACTGCACCACCAATACCGCTTTAGCCGCATTGAAATTGAAGACTGGATGATGAGCTGCCGTTTGGAAAAAGAGGGAGAAGGTGATTCCTTATTCAAAGAAGCAAAAAGCACGGGCTCTGCTTTGGAAAAGAAAAAAAAGCCAGAAGAGTCAGTGAAAAAGGGGATGAGCCAGTTTAACCTCTACCGTGCGATCCATAGTGGTCAAGTTCTCGACACAATTGACGCTGATAATAAAGAGAGTCTGATTGCTAAAACAATGGAAGCGGTCGCTGAGGATTTATCACTTGACCCGACCGTGATCTCAGAAATGTTGATGGATCGTGAGCGTATGATGCCTACAGCGCTAAACCATGGGATTGCTGTTCCCCACACAAGAGATTTTTTACTTAAAGGCCCTAAAGATGTGATTGTGGTTGTTTTTCCAAAGAAACCCATCGACTGGGGTGCGCTGGATCAGAAGCCTGTTCACACGCTTTTCTTTCTTTTTGCGTCGAATGACAAGAGGCATCTTAACCTACTAGCAAAGCTTGCTCATTTAAGTAGCTCAGATGAGGCGCTAGAATTTCTTAGCACCCGTCCAGAAAAGCAGGAGCTGCTTGAGTATGTACGTGAGTGGGAAGCCCCCAAAACTTAACAACACAACTAGACATGAAAAAAGCCATTTGGTTTCCCAAATGGCTTTATCTATTTAGTCTTCACTTTTTGCAGTTGAGGTTTTTGCGAGCTTCTTTTTCTCCCCTTTTTTCTTTTCTTTGGGAAGGTCTTTGTTCGTAAAGATAGGCGCACCTTCTTCAAGGGAAACCGCGATTTCACGGGGCTCATCCCCTTCAAGCAGCAGCTTTTCTGCAAGAGGATCTTCGAGATGACGCTCGATGGTACGTCTAAGTGTTCTTGCGCCCATTTCGGACTGGAATCCTTTTTCGACGAGGAACTCCTTGACCTCTTTATTAATCGTAAGCGTAATATTCTTCCGCTCTAGGCGTTTCGTGAGTTTATCGGCTTCAAGATCGATGATATTGATCAAGTTCTCCTTATCAAGAGCTTTGAAAATCACAGTGTCATCGAGGCGGTTGATGAACTCGGGCTTGAAGTGTTTCTTTGATGCTTTATCGATTTTTTCCTTCATCGTTTCATAATCGATCATTCCCTCTTTCACACCAAATCCAACTTCTGTAGACCTGCGGATCAATTCTGAACCGAGGTTCGAAGTCATGAGGATGATGGTGTTGCGGAAGTCAACTTTTCTTCCCATCGAGTCCGTCAGTCTTCCATCTTCTAAGATCTGAAGCATGATGTTCATGACATCGGGGTGAGCTTTTTCGATCTCGTCAAATAGAACAACTGAATAGGGGCGTCTGCGCACTTGCTCTGTGAGCTGGCCTCCTTCTTCGTGTCCTACATATCCTGGAGGCGATCCTGTCATGCGGCTGACAGCAAATTTCTCCATGTATTCAGACATGTCTACCTGGATAAGCGCATCTTCTCCCCCGAACATATGCACGGCGAGCTGCTTGGCAAGGAGCGTTTTCCCGACTCCTGTTGGCCCTAAGAAGAGGAAGGCTCCAATTGGGCGGTTAGGATCCTTGATATCTGCTTTGCTTCGCCGAAGTGAGCGACAGATCGCATCGATCGGGCCATCTTGCCCAATGATATGTTCTTTAAGAATTTCTTGAATTTTCAGGACTTTCGCAGCTTCTCCTTCGGTCAAGCGCGAAATGGGAACACCTGTATGCTTTGCAACGACGGCTGCCACGGCATCTTCGTCAACAATGGCTTTGTGTTCGTCCTTATTTTTCTCCCACTCCTTATGAATCTGCTCAAGCTTATCGCGGAGTTGTTTCTCTTTATCGCGCAGCTTGGCTGCTTTCTCGTACTCTTGATTTCCAATCGAAGCTTCTTTCGAGTTTTTAAGGTCCTCAATTTCTTGCTCAAGTTGTGGAATTTCCTGAGGTTGATGGAGCATCGTAATACGCGCTTTCGCACCTGCTTCATCAATCAGGTCGATCGCTTTGTCAGGGAGAAAGCGCCCTGTAATGTAGCGATCGGATAAGTAAACGGCGCTGCGGATTGCCTCGTCAGTGTAGAGACACTTATGATGCGCCTCATACTTCGTTTTCAAACCTTTTAAGATTTCGCTTGCCTCTTCTACACTTGGAGGTGCAACGTTAATTTTTTGGAAGCGGCGCTCGAGCGCAGCATCTTTTTCCAGCTTGCGGTACTCGTCGAGTGTGGTCGCTCCAATACACTGGATCTCTCCACGAGAAAGGGCGGGCTTTAAGATGTTAGACGCATCGATGGCACCTTCAGCAGCACCGGCTCCGACGATGGTATGAAGCTCATCGATAAAGAGGAGGATGTTACCATGCTTTTTGACCTCATCCATCACTGCCTTGATACGCTCTTCGAATTGTCCGCGGTATTTTGTTCCGGCAATCATCAAAGTCAGATCTAGAGTGATGAGGCGCTTCTTTGCGAGGTGATCAGGCACTTCTCCTTTAACAATCGCATGGGCAAGCCCTTCGACAATTGCCGTTTTCCCAACTCCAGCTTCTCCAATGAGAACAGGGTTATTTTTCCGTCTGCGGCAGAGAATGAGAATGAGTCTTTCGACCTCTCTCTTCCTTCCAATCACAGGGTCGAGCTTATTTTCGCGGCACATTTCTGTTAAGTCATATCCGTAAGCGCGCAGGGCTGGCATCTTTTCGGTTCCCGCTGGGCTAGAGGAGACTTTCTCTTGGCCTCGGGGATTGCTTGTGTTGCCGCTCATTCCCATTGGAGGAAGTTGGAGGTTAAATGTTTCGAGTTCTTTGAGGACTTCCTTACGCACTTCCTTAAGAACAATGTTGAGGTTTTCTAAGATTTGCGTTGCTACGCCATCAGTTTGTCTGAGGAGAGCGAGAAGAAGGTGCTCTGTTCCAACATAGTTATGGTTAAGGCTTGCAGCCTCCTCATTGGCAAATTCGAAAACCTTTTTCACTTTACCAGTAAGAGCAGGGTCTCCATAAACCTGAATTTCTGGGCCAAAACCGACTAGGCGCTCCACTTCTGCAAGAACGGTGTCGTAGTCGACATTGAGGTTACGCAAGACATTCACTGCGATGCCCTGTCCGAGCTTGAGCAGCCCGAGTAAGATATGTTCTGTGCCGAGATAGTTGTGATTGAGACGCTGTGCCTCTTTCTTGGCGAGTTTAATCACTTGCTTAGCACGATTCGTAAACTTATCAAACATGATTACCTCAATGTATTGATTTTAATAGAGTTAAGTGTGTTTTAAAAGCCTTTCAGGGACTTGAGCCTTATTCTGACGGTTATCCCCTTTTTTGTAAATTATGGGCTTTCGCAAAACCCAATAAGGGACTGCTCTCGAAAGTCGCTCTTAGCAGATTTTGCGGCGTTTTTTGAGAAAAATCGAAAGAGTTGAAAATCTACATAACCTCACGTATAGGAGATTTGCAAAAATTTTGATTTTGCCAAAAAAGGTGCAAAATGTGTGAGGATGGA